>DATHPH010000050.1:0-2497 GCA_035484095.1 Cytophagaceae bacterium
AAGCTTCCATAATTCCGGGACCACCTCCTGTAAGAATTGTAAAACCTTCTTTTGCTAAGGCCCCACCCAATGCCCTTGCCAGTTCATAGAACGGATGCCCTTCCATAAAACGAGCCGAACCAAACATCGTAATATAAGGCCCACGGAAATGAAGCATTCTAAACCCATATATAAAATCGAATAAGACATTGTTCATAAAAAGAAACTCTCGCCAACGGGATTGTGGCCCTCCCAAAAATTGCACCTCGTCTTTGTTCATATAATAGTTGTGATTAATACGGTGAAATATAGAAAATCCTTTTAATATAAACTGTCTTTGTTCGGTTATAGTATAAGAGGGTTTTTAATTGAATATATTAAAATGGAAAAAGTTGTTTAATAAAACCTGCTGGCGCAAGCATTTTGCTTGTGCCTATTATGTTGTAGCCCTCCGGGCGGTCTTCTGAAGCGAAAGGCTTAACACGCTGCAGCCACTCGAGGGAATCGCCTCTTGATTTCTGATTTGATATCCTTCTGACATAATTTTAAAAGTTAAAAATGTAATACAAAAATAATAAATTTTAGTATTACAAAACGATCTCATTTATGTTTACAATAACTATAGTAGTATTAACCCGGCGAAACGCCTACCATTATAGTTAAGCACGTAGGTAGCTAAAAGCTACAGCAAACGGGGACTCGCACCAGCGTGGCTGCCATGAGTGGAACAAACAAACCGTCATTGCGAACAATGGAAGCGCCAGCGACCTTTGTGAAGCAATCCCTCGCCGGTGGCCAGAATAGCAAAAATACACCCTTCCCTATCAACAAACCGCTTTATAATAATGCGCATACGCTTTAATTTCCAGCAATGACAAAATAATGATTACCAACTTTCCAAAATCTGATCGTACAAATCTTTCCATTCAACATTTATACTATTCACTAAATCCTCCTTTTTCTTTCTTGATCCCGCCTTAAGTTGCTTTTCTCTTTCAATAGCCTCTTCAATCAAATTAAAAGATTCGAAATAAACCAATTTCTCTAAATTGTATTTACACGAAAAACTTTTTTTATGAATTTTACTTTTGTGCTGGTCGATCCTTGTTATTAAATCAGATGTTACCCCGACATACAATGTAGTATTGTTTTGATTGGTGATAATATAAATGTACCCTCCCTTTGTCATGTGTAAAAAATTAAAAATGCACCCAAAGATATAATAATTGAGTTTGATTAAAAACTGACACTGGCCACTGGCCAGGGATTGCTTCGTCACCAATCCGCCCGTGGCGGAAAGGCTCCTCGCAATGACGGCTTTTCTCTCTTAAGTCGGCGTTATTTTCCACTGTATAACTATCCTACTCAGAGCGCTGATCGTTCCTATGATGCTCAGAAGGAATAATAATAAGGAGAATACTATTTTTTAACCATACTTCTAATCAAATGTTATTATATTTTTTCTCCGAATTTATTTGACATCTCCGTTTGCCTTAGCTAGAAGCTACCGCAAACGGAGACTTGCGCCAGCGGAGTTATCGAATCTTGGATTAAGTAATTACTTAAAAAAATAAAAATTAATGAAACCGTTACCGATTACGTTACAGAATTAAAATAAAAAACCCGTAACTAATTTATTAAGTGTATGTTACGGGTCTGATAAGCGGAGAGAGAGGGATTCGAACCCTCGGTACCGGTTACCCAGTACGACAGTTTAGCAAACTGTTCCTTTCGGCCACTCAGGCATCTCTCCTTTTTACTCTATGAAAAAGCATGCAAATATAATATATCTTAACTTCACATACCAGTCTGATCGCTAAAAATTATAACTAAGTATATCTATTTGTTTTATTTATTTATATTTGAAAAATTGAATCCCTGAGAAATGAATAAAACAATAACCACTGCAACAGGAGTATTTTTCACTTTTTGGATGTTTTGTGTTGTACACCTGGTAGGTGCACAAGGGATAAGTACAAAAAGAGATTATTCAGGATTCTTTGATTCGTATTATTATAGAGGTCCGCTTTCGTTTACCGGTGGGATAGGTACAAGTCTTTACAGCGGTAATTTGGCAAAAAGCTTTTATGGATCCCCTGGTTTAGCCTTTAGTCTCGGTGCCAATTATAAAGTATGGCCAAGGACTATATTTGGAGCAGAATTCCAATATCTTTCTTTGGCAGGAAGTGCCTCCGGAGTATCCTTTAAAGGAACCGATTGGGGCGTAAACCTCTATGGAAGGCTCTACCTTATTGACGATATTATAAGAAAGTCTCCGGACAGAAGAACCAATAAAAAAATTAAGCCTTACATTTGTGACGGACTAGGATTTATACACTACACTGCCAATGTAACTCCTGCCGGAAGAGCAGCCGGTATTACACCAACTTTTCCATTAGGTATCGGTGTTGAATTCAAAATCAGCCAAAGGTTGCAAGTGATTCCGGAATTTACTCAAACATTTACCCTTAACTCCAAATTGGACGGAGTCGCTACCAAGAGTAAGGATGGATATGGA
>DATHPH010000051.1:0-4036 GCA_035484095.1 Cytophagaceae bacterium
TTTCCAGGACAACCTTAAAATCAATTGATACCAATTACCTTTCAAGGCTAGTATTTTGGAATAATGAGCTTGCTGTTGTCTGTTCTTAATTCAATATTTCCGGTGAGAATTGATTTGTAACTATCGGGGATAGACATTGTCAAATCTTTTGGTGTTAGTGTGAGTACAAATGAGAAAATTAAATCACGATCCATATAATCCAATGTTAAATCCATTGGCACCTGACTTTTTATATCTCCTAATACTAAATTTCCTGAAATAGTAAATTTTTGAATTTTACCACTTTCTTTGTCAAATTTGGAGACAGGAATGATTCCAATGTAGGAAAGATTTTGAAAAAAATCTTCTTCAAAAACTGATTCAAGAAAAGTTTTAGCATCAATACTATCCAATGATTTAAATTTTTCAAGAGAAATATTCATTGAAAAAACACCTTCATTCATATCTATTAAGAAGGTAGCATTAGGAGCCAGGAGTCTGTAATCGGTTTTATATCCTTTTAAAATCATAGTAATCGGATTTTCACCCTGACATTGTTGAGCCTTAACCGATATAGGTATGTTCAACGAAATGATTAATAAAAGTAGTACTAGATATTTCATTGTGGGGTATGAATGTTAAGACTATTATACTCCTTCTGTAAATGGCAAATGGTAAGAAGAGTTGAGGCTTAAGAAATAGATAGCCTTATGTTTATATTTTGAAGGTATTCTAAATTATTTATTATTGTATAATTTAGAATACCTAATTGTACTTTTTTAGAATAAGGAAATTTCGCGTAAGAAAATCAAGGAAATTACTAAGAAGAAAAAGCCTATAATAATCATCCAAGATTGAATATTGAAAGCTAAATGCAAAGCATGAATTGATTCCATTAAAAGACTGATATCATTACCTTGTGTATCTACAATTTTCTTAAATGACCTGGCAGCTTTTATTAAAAACACACCGGTAATTACCAAGAAAACCGAAAAAATAATTGCAATAAGTCCAAAATGATAATGAGTACCAAATACACCAACTTTTTGTGCAACGATATCCAGCACGCCTATTCTTTGCGCAAGTATGATTAAGCCAAGCAATGTACCAACTAAAACAAAAGTTGCTCCTACAAAGCGCATTGTTACATACAGATGGCGCAGTTCACTGTTTTGTTTATCGTTAAACTCGTAGTTTGGTTCCATGATTAAAATGTGTTAAGTGTTCAAATTATGTATGTTGGGGAATAATATTTTCTGCCTGATTATTATTTGGCGGTCCATTTGGTTCATATTTTTTTCGATAAGCTAAATAGAAAATAACAGGATCTATTAGTATAGATAAAATACTTGTAGTGATTAATCCTCCAATTACAACAATTGCCAAAGGCTTTTGGGCTTCAGAACCAATACCGGTAGATATTGCAGCCGGGAACAATCCAAGCATTCCCATTAGAGCAGTCATTACGATTGGCCTGATTCTGGATTTTATCCCTTCTCTTATAGCTTCTGCTAAAGGCATTTTTAAAGTCATCAGATTATGTTTAAACACATTTCGTACGATAACCCCATCTTGTATACAAATTCCTGCAAGTGCAATAAACCCAATCCCTGCAGCGATACTAAAATTCGTTCCGGTAATAAGTAAAGCCAAGATACCACCCACTACTGCAAATGGTACGTTCGACATCACCATGCCGGCATCCTTAATATTTCCGAAGATGCTAAAAAGTAGTAAAAATATTCCTAATAAACAAAAAGGAACAATTTTACTTAAATGGTTCTGTGCGCGTTGTTGATTTTCAAAATCACCAGTCCAAATCATAGTATGACTTTTTGTTAAACTTACGTTTGCATTTACTTTTTGTTGCGCTTCTGCAATAGTACTACCCATATCTCTACCACGAACAGAAAATTTGATTGCTATAAATCTTTTGTTGGACTCACGGAAAATGAGTAGGGGACCGGTAATAAGTTTAATTTCTGCAATCTCTTTAATAGGTATTTTAATTCCTTTTATATTTGGTACTACCCTGTTTCCAATATCTACTTCATTTTTCCTGAATTCATGAGCAAATCGAATTCTTACGTCGAATTTTCTTTCACCCTCATAAAACTGAGTAGCTGCTTTACCTCCAATGGCCATTTCAATCACAGCACTTGCATCCGCCATACTTACGCCATAGGTAGCCATTTTAGCTTCGTTGAATTCAATTCGTAATTCAGGTTGACCAATATTTCTGATTACCCCTAAATCCTCAATACCTTCTACTGTTTTGAGTTGGTTGTATACCTGATCGGCATATTTTTCCATGGAGTATAAATCATGCCCGAATACTTTTACGGCTATAGAACCTTTTACCCCTGAAACAGCCTCTTCCACGTTGTCCATAATGGGTTGAGAAAAGTTGAAAAGTATACCAGGGTAAACCGTCAATTCACTTTTCATTTCTTCAATTAATTCTGCTTTTGAAATTTTCCTTTTCCATTCCTTTTTAGGATATAAATCAACGTGAAACTCTACGTTATAAAAACCAGTAGGGTCTGTACCATCGTTGGGTCTACCTGTTTGACTCATTACTTGCTTTATTTCAGGAAACCTTTCCATAACATGCCTCATTTCGTTACTCAACCTAACTGCTTCCGGCAAAGAAATACTCAACGGTAAATTGGCACGAACGTATATCGCTCCTTCGTTTAGTTGAGGTAAGAATTCTGAACCGAGATGGCTAAACGAATAAAATCCAACCGAAAGAAATGTCATTACTGAAATGATGGCTACTTTTTTTCTTGCAAACACATAGTCAAAAGCTCTCATTAAATGATGTTGAAAGAAATGCACCAAGGGATTATGGCGCTCTTTAACGTTGGTATTTAATAAGTAACTTACCAATACAGGTACAAGCGTTAGTGTAAACAAAAGAGAACCTAAAAGTGCGAATCCTAAGGTCCAAGCCAAAGGTGTAAACATTTTGCCCTCTACTTTTGTGAAAGTGAAAATGGGAATTAGTGCCCCTATGATAATCATTTTTGCAAAAAACATGGCTTTTCCCATTTCGAAACCTGTCTTACGAATAAGTCCTAGTTTGATCGTTTTATTGAAACGATCCATGCCGAGTTTATGTGCACGTTGATCGAGCACTACAAATAACCCTTCCGTCATTACAACAGCACCATCAATGATGATCCCAAAATCTACGGCTCCAATAGAAAGTAAATTTGCGCTCATACCTTTCATTTTTAAACAAATGAAGGCAAAGAGCAACGATAACGGAATGATAATAGACACAATTAGGGAAGTACGCCAATCGGCCAAAAATATACTCACAATAATCATCACCAAAACGATACCTTCCACTAAGTTATGGGAAACGGTATCAATACAATAATCAATTAAAGTTTCGCGGTTATAGAAAGTATTAATTTTAACATCTTCCGGAAGAATATGCTCATTCAATTCTACTACCTTCGCTTTTAATCTGTCAATTACTTCACTTGGATTTTGCCCTTTTCGCATCACCACAATTCCTTCTACCACATCGTTTTCATTTCCCCTGCCAACTTGACCCAATCGAGGCATGGCGGATTCTTTTACATGAGCAACATTTTTTACTAAGATGGGAACACCATTGATGTAATCAACAATAATATTTTCAATATCCGGAATTGAAGTAAGAAGTCCTATTCCCCTCACTACATAAGCTTGGTCATTTTTTTCAATTACATCCCCGCCTACGTTAATGTTACTTTTAGAAACAGCCGCGAAAACTTCAAGTGGTGTAATATCATACTCAGTTAGGTACCGTGGATCTACAACAATCTCATAGATTTTTACTTCTCCGCCAAAACTAACAATATCTGCAATACCTTCAACAGATCGGATATTTCTATCTACCACCCAATCCTGAATAGTTTTAAGTTCGCGTACACCACGTATGTCACTTTTTAACGTGTAACGAAATATTTCACCGGTAGGTCCGTAAGGTGGTTGAACTTCCGGATTTACACCATCGGGTAAAGATACTTCGTTCAATAAGTTCATAACTTGTTGACGTGCA
>DATHPH010000052.1:0-3216 GCA_035484095.1 Cytophagaceae bacterium
TGGCAAACGATTGCTACTTTAAAAAAAACAGGTTTGATATTGATTTTTTGCAAAAATAGACCGGAAACAACTGAATGTTTACCGGTCTATTAAATTTTTAAACTCCTATTTTACTACTTTAGAAAGCAAGTCACTTAGAAGAAACTCTATTTTAGTTGGATCAAACTAATGGCAAATCCACCACCTTCTGCCAATTGAAAGGTTTCAATACTGTTTTTATCCACTACTTTCTGAAGAATCTCTATTTTAGTCGGATTATTTTTGTAATGAGCATTTTTCGCATCTTTGTAAATACTTGCTTTGTACTTTTTACCTTCTTTAAGAAAATCAAACTTGACGGTAATTTCACGTTTATTTTCATCGGTAATACCTCCAACGAACCAATTTCCTGTTCCTTTTTCCTCTCTGGCTATAGTCACAAAATCTCCCACTTCTCCATTTAAAATAAGCGTTTGCTCCCAATCTACCCCCACCTCTTTGATAAATTGGAAGGCAGGTTGATTAACATAATTTTCGGGTAAATCTGCAGCCATCTGAATAGGGCTGTATATCACTACATACAACGCCAACTGTTGGGCAAGAGTAGTATTTACCTGATTTTTTTCTTTTGTTGGTAATGTAATATCAAAAATCCCTGGAGTGAAATCAATTGGTCCGGCCAACATTCTAGTGAATGCTACAATCGATAGATGTTCCGGAGGATTTCCACCATCACTTGCCCAAGCGTTGAATTCCTGACCTCGTACCCCTTCTCCTGAAATAAGATTAGGATATGTACGACGCAGACCGGTTGGTTTAACAGGCTCATGCACATCTACGGCAACTTGATTTTCTGCTCCTTTGTCCACCACTCGTTGGTAATGATTCACCATCCATTGTCCATCGTGGTATTCCCCTTTAGGTATAATAGGACCAACATAACCAGTCTTAACGGAATGAATGCCCAGGCTTTTCATCATTTTGAAAGCTGAATCCATTTGTTTGTCATAAGTGCGAGGTGCAGCCGATGTTTCATTATGCATAATAATCTCCACCCCTTTTTCTTTTCCATACCTTACTACTTCTTTCAAATCGTAGTCCGGATAGGGAGTTATAAAATCAAAAACTCCTTCCCTATCGTCAAATCCAATCCAATGATTCCAGCCAACATTCCAACCCTCCACCAACAAACCGGTGATACCGTTTTTGGCAGCAAAGTCAATATATTTTTTTGCATTTTGGGTAGTAGCTCCATGCTTACCACTTTCCATATCCCACGTGGATTTATTAATATGCATCTCCCACCAAATACCAACATATTTTTTAGGTTTAAACCAACTTACATCACCAATCTTATTTGGCTCATTCAAATTTTCGATCAGTCTGGAAGCAATCAACTCCGTAGCTTTATCGGCAATTTGAATCGTTCTCCAAGGAGTGACGAAAGGAAGTGCCCGTTTTACTTTATAATGTAAAATATCAGAGCCCACCAATTCACTTGTCAATAAATAATTTGCCCCTATTTTCAACGTCATTCCAGCATAATCAGTAAGGTTTGCTTCATGAAAACTTAAATGCACCCCATCCGCAGTGCGTATTGTAAAAGGTGTTGTTACCGCATTGTCTACAATATGACTATTTGCTAAATCGTTTTTCTTATAGGCTAAGGCATTGATTTCAGAAATTTTGCTGGTATGGTAAAGATGCTCATACGTATCCCAATCACCAGCAGTCCACCAACTCGTGTGATCTCCAGTCAATTTAAACTCTGTATTTTCGTCCATGATAATGAGGGAGTCAACACCTTCTTGTTTTGGAAATTCATAGCGAAATCCAATTCCGTCATCATACACGCGGAAGTAAACATTCAGCGAACGATTAGGAGCTTCTGACTCCTCAAGTTCTATTTTTAATTCTTTGTAATGGTTCATCACCAAACGTTGCTCTCCCCATGGCATTTCCCAGGTTTCATTGGAATCCTTTTGAGCACTATTCTTAATTACAAACCCCGATTTCATTGATTTCTGATCTTTAAAATCAAAACCAAGAGAGGAGGTATCTACCACTATTTTACCTTTGTGTGTGACATAATAAAAAGGGATTCCTTCTTTGTTTACAAAAAAATCAACACTGTTTACATTTCCAGGAGAGGAAATATTTGCACTTGTAATAGAAGAATTATCTTGCGTATTCTTTCCCTTACAGCCATTTAGTCCAATGAGAACTAAAATGAGAAAACTAAAATTTACTGCCCTATTGAAAGGGCTCCCAATATTTACTTTCATGAGAATGTTTGATTTAAAATAACAAAATACTATTTCGTATTATTTACCTGCTTCGACAGGTACCACTTTTATTTCTTTTATGTAAATGACACCTGTATATCCTGTAGATTGACCAGGATTAATAAAAAATTTTACACTGTTAATCATTGCTCCATTTACCTTACGTTTCTCCGGCTCTGCCTGATTGTATATATCACGCAAATCAAAATAATAATCTTTAAATTCCGGTGAATTTTCGATTTTCTGAAATGGTCTTTTGGCGTTGGCCTGAGCCCCATCCACGTCAGAAGGTTGGAAATAGAGAACAGGTTCGTCTCCTGCTGCGCCTTCGGCACGAGCACTAATCTTAACCATGACAGGTTCTTTAATTAAATTAATGGGCGGAAAAGTGGCTCCAAAAGGAGTATTATCCGGCCCTACGTTGGTAGCCTCCAAGGCAAACGTATCTCCTTTGGTAAGAATTATACCTTTCCCAGCCCACCAAATACCTCCTCGTTTCAAATCACCACCGTAAAAATTTCGGGCAGGCACTCCAACTAACGCCCCTTTGTTTTTTTCAGCATCCGTTTCCGGAACCGGAGCACCACTTTCTGCCGGCTGATAATGTAAGCTAGTCGCATATTCTTCTGAAAGATCATACGTTTGCATTTTAGCACTACACGCAGCCATTACGATCGTGATAAATACAGTCATTAAAACATATAAACTTCCTCTTTTCATTTTATTATTTTATTATTTACAAGGTACAAAAGGCCCACCAATAGTGATAGTTGGATAGTCTACATATACTTCAATAGGAGAATTCGCATTTACTAATTTTATTAAAACCAGTTCAAAAGATAGAATAGAAGCAGGTTCGTATATATGGTTTCCACTCCCACCATATAATGCTTGTGGTGATATTACAAGATCACTGTACCTGCAACTAAAAAGCTGCCATCCTCTGTGCTTT
>DATHPH010000053.1:0-1770 GCA_035484095.1 Cytophagaceae bacterium
GATGAGTAGGTAGGATAACCTGGATTAGGAATTAATGCTTCGTCGCCGGGATTTAAGAATGCAAGCGAAAGATGTAAAATGCCTTCCTTAGACCCCATTAACGGAAGTATTTCTGAGGTTGGGTTTAATTCTACCTGATAGGTTCTTTTATACCAACCTGCAATAGCTTCCCTTAATTCGGGAATACCTCGGTAAGGTTGATACCCGTGCACAGTTGATTTCTGGGCAGTTTCAGTTAATGCCTTCAATGCTTCCTCAGAAGGGGCCAAATCAGGACTTCCAATACCAAAATTAATTACGTTTTTACCTTCTTTGTTTAGTTTGGCTATTTCTTCCAGTTTTTTTACAAAATAATATTCTGAAACATTGGTTAGCCTATTAGCGATTGGAATAATCATATATCATTTCTCCTTTTTTGTATTCACCTAGTATTTTTAAATTGTCTACAATAGAATTGAGGACAATGCATTTTTTGAAATTTTCATAATTGGTCCATTCACAATCTACATAAAAAGTGTACTCGTTAGGCCTTCCAATAATGGGCAAGGATTGTATCTTGGTCATGTTGATGTTATTGTCGACAATGATACTCAATACTTTTGCTAATGAACCTACTTTGTCGGGAAGCTGAAAGCATAAAGTGGCTTTTGTCGCGGCTTCAACTTTCAGTTTCTTGTCGATAGTTAGAAATATAAAACGTGTAAAATTTTGTTTATTGGTTTCAATACTTTCACCGATGATTTCAAGATTATAGAGTTTAGCAGCGTATCTGCTGGCAATTGCTCCTATTTCCCGTTGGTGGTATAGTTGGATGTCTCTGGCACTGTCTGCGGTATCGTGGTATTCTTCCATTTCGACCGAAGGATATTGTGCTAGAAAATCTTCGCATTGCATAAGGGCCATGTAGTGCGAACGTACCTTTTTTAAATCATTAATTTTAACGCCTGGCAAGACCATAAGATTTTGTTCAATCCGTAATTGAATTTCCCCTATAATATGAAAGTCGTATTTTTGTATTAAGGCATAATTTGATAAAATGCTTCCTGCAATGGAGTTTTCTATTGCCATAGCAGCGAAATCTACTTCTTGGTCTTTAAGTTTATCACATAATATTTTGAACGAAGAACAAAAGACTGTTTCAATATTTTCACCAAAATATTTTCTGGCAGCAATGTCGTGAAAGGAAGCAGCTCCTCCTTGTATAGCTATTTTCATCTAGTATTTAATTACGTTATAAAAACCAAAGAGGATTTTCTTGGATACTTTGGCAACAGTTGTTATTGTCTTATAATAAAAAAGTCCCTTCGTTGAGGGACTTTTTATAAAACCGTTTCAATACAGTAACCCCTCTTTAGCCCATTAGGCTATAGAAAAAGCTAAAATAATATTGAAATGGTTTTAACATGGCACAAATATATAGTAAAGATTATAAAAAAGAAATTTTGGGAATTTTAATTGCTTATTCTTCTTGATTGTTAAAAATCTTTCCAATAAGAAAATCCATTAATGCTACAGTTCCAAATACAAAAATGATGAAAGTTAGTAGAAAAAATACATACGTGAAGTATGAATTTTCACCTGAATTGTTAAGTATATTTCTAATAAATTCCATAAGGTATGTATATTTATATTTTAAATTTTTCGTCAAATAATACCATTTCCAATATGCTTATATACATATTGGTTGTGGAAAAGTAACCTTATATTTCTAGAATACTTGTTGTATTTCCTGTTTTATGAACTTAAGAGCCTTGTTAACAGGGTCTTCTT
>DATHPH010000054.1:0-15532 GCA_035484095.1 Cytophagaceae bacterium
GTAGAGGGAAAAGAACTGGTTTCAATTCATCGGCAATGAACACATTTAACAATTCAATTGCGTAAACGATTCCTTCAGACGTCCGGCTTTCAATATTTTGCCTTACCAATTGGATCGAATTGGGATCGTACACAAGAGACAAAAGCATGAATATTTTATTATCAGCCGATTCAATTTCTTCAATAATTGCTTTTTTCAGATGTCTGAAATCAGGATCCTCTCCTAATTCCAAATAGGCAGCTATACACCAGGCTGAATTTCCAATTTCTTGTTCTATGGCCTGTATAATTCTGATGCTTTTATGCCCTTCTGCTTGAAATCCACATCCACTGAGCGAAAGCAACACCTGACTTGTCACATTTTTATCAGGAAAATCTATTTTGTTCCATAAATACTCTGTCACTTCTTCCCCGCCAAATCTGCCATACATTTGTACAATCTTAACCATTACTTCTGTAGACTGTCCTGATTTATAAAAGGCAGACTCCAGCGCCGGCAATATTTTTTCTCCTACAGAAAATATAGAAGCTGCGGCAATGTTCCCAAACATTGGAGAACCCAAATTTTCAATCATCAATGGCCAATACTCTGATCTTCCTGTTTTACCTGCAGAAATAATTGCGGCAGCTCTGACATTCATATCTCTGTCGCGCATCAAATCCAATAGCATTTGAATGTTGCTATCGTCAATAGATTTATGCACTAGTTTGGAGGCTAATAATCGTTCCTCTGCATCGGTTGATTTGGCAAGTTTATAGATTTTATGGTTGGAAAGTGCCAACATTTCAGCATCATTCAAATTTTCCAAAGCCTGGTTTGCAAGCTTCTTTACTTCTGCCGAATCTTCCAGCTTAATTACATTTCTCAGCGTCGCTGTAGCATTGATACTTTTAAAGTCTTCTAACTTCTTTATCACATACATGCGAATATCTTCCGATGGATCGTACACAAGCTCGCTGGAAGAATTTTCCAACAATACGGGCTCTATTCTTTCCATCAATTTTAATGTGTATATTACTTTCTCCGGTTCATTACTATGAAGTTCCTTTTTCATTACACTGATTGGAGAATACTCTTTCTTAGAGGTTGCCAATTTTGATTTCTGCAAATTCAACGAATCCAATAGGGTAAACTGATAACTATCAAAAAGACGAATACTCACCAACATATATCCTATACAAATAAATACCAATAGAAAACTATAGTGCTCCAAATTAATATAGGTAATCAACCCAAATGCAAAGATAGCCACCCCTGCTAATGCCCATGAAAACTGCCGAAAAACACCTTCCACTTTAGCTTGAACATCATGCCGAATGGATATGTCCAAAGGAATAAAAAAGTTTTTCAAAATAGGATCTTCAAAAGTATCTTTTGCAATGGAGAAAAATAACTTACTAATCGCAATGAACACAAAGAACATTAGATTTTCACCTGTACCCACTTCTTTAAACAACCCTAAAATACCTGCCAAAAGAGTAAAAAATGCCACTAGAATTGGCAATACGAGTAAAGATACTTTAACGCCGAAACGTTCTATGATTGTATCACCTATGAATATTTGCATCAACAAACTGATGATGGTAAGAAGCCCTCCATAATAAGCCAAAAAATTTGTCAAATCATTCGTTTTAGGAAATGTATAAGAAGAAGAAAGCAAAAAAGAATAATCCACGAATATGTTTGCTACAACTGAAAGCATAAACATCAATGAAAGGAGGCGTACGTATTTATTTTTTATCAGAGAATCAAGCTTGCTGTCTTCGATAGAGGTACTTATTTCTTGAACTTCAGACAATCGTGTTGATCTGAATTTTAAATTGAAGAGCAATTGGGTAAGAAGGGAAACAAAAACGCCCACCGCACTTATGTACAAAAAAGATTTTACATCTTTAAAATCTATAATTGGAACCGCAAAAAAGGCCAACGAAGTTGCAATCATTCCTCCTTGGTCCACTGTACCTATAATTCTTTTTTCTTGTTTTAGATTAAACGCTCTTGATACGGTTCCATAAAAACCAAGAAGTGCAATGGCATTAAAAGGTCCAAGACAAGCAAAAGAAAATAACAACAAAGGATAATATTGTCCCCTAACCTGAGGATCCACATAATTATAAGCCAACGTAATTGAACTTACTAATAGCAATATAACAAGTAAGTTCACGATGGTTAATCTGGAGAATGATACCAAATTCTGTAAGGTTGAAAAAATAGCGGTTGCGATAATTCCCAAAAGCCCAGTCATGATAATGGAAACTGCCAACGGATACCGATATATTACATCTCTCCAAACCCATCCAAGTGCATGGTCAGGATTTCGGGAATACGAGATAATTTTATCCAATTCATCTAGAAATAACGTACTAACCGTTACATCGTATGTTACTACGAAAGCTCCCAAGAAAAAAGAATTGGCCAAAAGCATATATACCCTACCCTCTTCTGAAGCATCTATAGCAAGTATCCTGCGGAGAAAGTTTCTCATTTTATTCCAAATTTATTAATCTGATTGGGTTCGTAACTTACGGCTAAAGTAATGATTTTAACCCTACTTAAAAAATTAGAACCAAAAAAATGACTCAAATCATTAATAAAAAACACAAAAATCTATTTTATTCAAGTAAATCTTTTATAAAACATATTTAATCTAAATATTACATCTGTTAACGTAGCGCTAACATAATTTATAATTGCCTAAAAACTAGACGTTACACAAAATATTCGCTATTTCGTTGACATTGGAATCTGCTCAAATTTCACTTCTCCTTTTTCCCCCTCTTTGTACGCTTTTCTTGGTTTTAAATTCAAGATCTGGAACATTTCTTTGTCTTCGTTCACCTCCGGATTGGGAGTAGTTAATAATTTATCGCCTGCAAAGATGGAGTTTGCTCCAGCCAAAAAACACAATGCTTGTTCTTCTCATGTCATTCTGACTCTCCCTGCTGATAGTCGTACCATCGCTTTTGGCATTAGAATACGTGCGGTAGAAATCATTCGAACCATTTCCCACACTGAAACTCTTGGCTGATCTTCCAGAGGAGTTCCTTCTACCGGTACTAAGGCATTTACAGGAACTGACTCTGGATGTTCAGGTAAATTGGCAAGTGTCAACAACATTCCGATGCGGTCGTTGTGTGATTCACCCATCCCGATGATACCACCAGAGCAAACAGAAATTTTAGCATTTCTAACATTGCCCAGCGTTTCTAAACGATCATCATAAGTACGCGTAGAAATAATTTTATCGTAGTGTTCTTCGCTTGTATCAAGATTGTGGTTATAAGCATAAAGACCTGCGTTTTTAAGTTTCAAGGCTTGTTCTTCGGTAAGCATTCCTAATGTACAGCACACTTCCATTCCCATATTACTTACACCTTTTACCATCTCCAACACTTTATCAAAATCCGAATTATCCCGGACTTCTCTCCAGGCTGCTCCCATACAAAAACGGGTACTACCACTTTCACGGGCATTATTAGCTGCTTGCAGCACCTCTCCTACCTCCAGTAACTTATGGACTTTTACATTCGTATGATATCTGGCCGCCTGAGGACAATATGAACAATCTTCCGGGCAACCTCCTGTTTTAACAGACATCAGTGTACAAACCTGTACCTCCTGCGCATCGTGAAATTCCCTGTGCACCGTAGAAGCTTTGTACATTAGATCCAACACCGGCGAATTGTATATTTCAGCGATTTCTTCCCTTGTCCAGTTATTTCTGATTTCTGTCATGCTTTTTATTTTTGATCCAGAAGACAAAAATAAGGTATTTTTAGTTTTAACAATACTTTATTCAGGTGAATTAATTATATCAAGAAGTCGTGCCACGAATATGTCAATTAATCCCATTGACAAAAAAGAAACGCATGGCACGACTGGACTCATTAGACCAACTTACACATTATCAAAACGATATTTAAAAATTTCATAGTCTTTGAAATCCTTTTTAATATTAATGTCTAAATCTTTAATATAACCTTTGCTGATATCATAGACCCAGCCATGAAGCTGTATATTTTCTCCTTTTTTAATAGCTTTCTGATAAATAGTAGTCATCGCAAGATTGTATACCTGCTCTGTTACTACTAATTCTACCAGTTTTCGGTGTTTTTTTTCTTCGTCCATAACAATGTCCAGTTCGTTTCTGTGAAGTCTGTATACTTTTTGGATGTTCCGAAGCCACTTATCGATCAACCCATGATGCTGTCCGTCTACTGCCGCTTTTACCCCGCCACAACCATAATGTCCGCAAACGATCACATGATGGACTTTCAATACTTCTATGGAATACTGAAGAACCGCCATCAGATTTAAGTCTGTATCCACTACAAGATTGGCAATGTTTCTGTGTATAAACATCTCTCCTGCATCCGTTCCGGTAATTTCATTAGCCGTTATCCTACTGTCCGAACAACCGATAAATAAATATTTAGGTGCTTGCCCCAAAGCAAGTTTTTCGAAATAAGTAGGATCTTCTGTCAGCTTTTCTTTTACCCAATCTTTGTTGTTTCTGAAAAGTTTTTCATAATCTTGTTGAATAATTTTATCCAGTTCTTCGTTTTCTACAAGTTCGTATTTATCGTCTACGTCAATAAGTTCAATCTTGATATTTTTACTGGGCGCATTAATTTTGAAATCTTCAATGATTTCTAAAATATCATCGTCAATAAATTTGGATTTACTTCCATCAATCACTACGTGCGCATTTTTGGGAATACGACTGAGCTTATATAGAATACTGGCCTTGTTCAGAAAGGATACCTCTTCCGACAACTCTATTTTGACCTTAACACCATAACTAGAATCCTGCTTATTATAAACGTATGGATTTAATACATTTCTCCTGAGAATAAAAAACAGGGCTACCCCTGTACCAATTCCGATTCCAATAAGGATATCGGTAAACAAAATAGAAATAACTGTTACCAGGAAAGGGGAAAAATGTTCCCACCCTTTCTTATATTGATCTTTTATAACGGAGACCTTCGTAAGTTTATACCCTACCATTATTAATACCGCCCCCAAAGCAGAAAGCGGAATCCGATTAATTATATCAGGAATTAATACTACTGCCAATAATAAAAATATACCGTGAAAAAAGGCAGACATTTTACTTCTGGCGCCTGCTTCTATGTTGGCAGAACTTCTTACTACGACAGAGGTAATGGGAATGCCGCCGATAAGCGCGGAAACTATATTCCCAATGCCTTGTGCTTTTAACTCTTGATTTTTGGGAGTATACCTTCTTAACGGATCCAGCTTGTCAACTGCGTCGATGCTCAGCAATGACTCAAGACTGGCCACCAATGCCAGTTTAAACGCCAGAATATATATGACGGGATTGCCAACAGAAGAAAAGTCAGGACTTGTAAAACTGCTGACAAAAGCGGAAACCCCTTTTGTTGAAACCAATTGAACGAGATGTTCTTCCATAATTCGAAAAGAAGGCAAGAAATATTCGAACAAACTATTCAGCCCTATGGCTACTACAACCACCACAAAAGAACCGTGTACTAACAACTTTCTTGCCAACCCAAATTTATCCCATACGATTAATATTACCAGGGAAATACTACTTACCAGAAAAGCACCAGGAGTAATACGCAAAATAGCTGCGTAGATTTCTGTAAACGTATTATTGTGGTCTTCCTGAAAGAAATTAAAATCGCCTTCGTAATCTAAATCATATCCCAATGCGTGAGGAATTTGTTTCAATATTAGAATAATTCCAATAGAGGCCAGCATTCCTTTTATGACACTGGAAGGGAAAAAACTTCCTATCACACCAGCCTGAAGAAACCCAAAAGCCAGCTGCATTATTCCGGCCACTAACAACGCCAGCAGGAATACCTCATAGGAGCCTAATTCCTTTATAGAGGTGAGCACAATCACCGTAAGACCCGCCGCCGGTCCACTTACGGAAAGTGGGGAATTGCTTATCAATGTTACCACAACCCCACCTACGATCCCAGCCAGAATACCGGATAAAATAGGTGCTCCGGACGCAAAAGCAATACCAATACACAAAGGTAAAGCAACAAGAAAGACTACCAGGCCTGAGGATAAATCATGCGGAAGATCTTTCAGATTTAATTCTGATTTTAAATTTTCTTTTATAGCCATTTTATTAATGTTAAAGTAATTAAACATAGGGTATTGAAATGCTTGTGCATCCAATCTATAGTGTAGAAAAAACTACACTGAAATTATAAAATGGTGATCCTGGGTGGTGGTGTTTCTATTTGAAAATCCCTGGAAAAAAGCTCCGCTTCCTCTATACCGTAAGTAGGGATAATGACTTCCGCTATAGACAAATAAACAAATTCATGAAGGTATTTTATATTTTTGAATTCTTTTTCCTTTTCAGTATTCTCATTTTCTTTGGATTCTTTGGATTCTTTCTCTTCTTCATTGTCTTCTTCCGCTGAAGAATCCATTGATTTTGTTTTTTTCAGAATTAAAGAGATATAATTTTTAGAATTAAAAATATCTTTCAAATAATCAACAAATACATTCCCATTCTGCAAAAAAATACAGAACAAAAGTAGGTATATGTATACTCTGGCAGTTTTCAAATTGAACTTAAGTTCTAAAATACAACAAGTACAAATATTATCGCTAATATTTCTCCCGATTTTTTACTTTATAATGAGTTTAAAAGGCATTCTGGCCTGAACACCATTTAGTTTGTTCAGCTCTTTCACTGAGTGCAAATAAGGATATACAAATCCCAATTCCTTTTTAAGCATCGATTCAGTGTCTGTTTCTCCATCGCTCATTCCAGTCAGTAATTGTTTCCAGAAAATATTTTTTTGTTCAGGCCAATATACCGTTTCATAGTCTTCCAATTTAGCTTTCAAAGCAGCAATTTTAATTGCTTGATCAATTCCTCCCAAAGTATCAACCAATTTAATCTTGAGTGCTTCCGAACCCGACCACACTCTCCCCTGAGCGTAACGTTTTAACTCTTCCTGAGGCATATTTCTTCCTTGAGCTGCTTTTGAAGTAAATTCTTCGTATATTTTTTCGACTTCTTGCTGAATGATTTTTCTTTCATAATTAGTCATCGTTCGGGTAGCAGAACCAACATCCGAAAACTCTCCGGTTTTTACCCGATCTGTTGTAACTCCCAATTTTTCTTTTAAAAATGCTTCTGCATTCAGTAGCAAACCAAAAACGCCAATAGAACCGGTGATGGTATTCGGCTGCGCCACAATGGTATCGCAAGCCATAGAGATATAGTATCCTCCGGAAGCCGCTACATCGGACATCGAAGCGATAATTGGCTTCACTCCTTTCGTCAATATTACTTCATTCCAGATTAGATCGGATGCTAAGGCACTTCCCCCCGGGGAATTTACTCTAAGAACAATCGCCTTTACTTTTTTATCTTCTCTTGCTTTTCGAATTTGTAATGCCAACGTTTCGGACCCAATGATCTCATCGTTTCCTCTACCGGATATAATCTCTCCATTGGCGATAATAACAGCCACCTTGTTTTCTGTTTCATTTTTTTCTGCCTCTTTGTGATTAAGCAAGGAAGAATAACTTATGAATTTTAACTTTGTTTCTTTTTCCTGGCCTGTTTTAGAATGAATATACTCTTCTACTTTATCATAATAAGCCAAATCTGTTATTAGTCCATAAGCCAAAGCATCCTGAGCATTGCGCACTAACATGGAATCAGAAATTAATTTCAATTTCTTTACGTCCAATTTTCTAGACATTGCTACATTTGTTAAATATGTATCGTAAATAGAATTCATAAATGACTTTACCTGTACTCGGTTAGAATCACTCATTTTATCCAATAGAAAAGGTTCTACGGCACTTTTAAAACTTCCAACCTTAAATACCTCCACTTTAATATCAAGTTTTTCCAACGTACCTTTAAAAAAAAGTTGCTCTGATTCCAAACCATTAAATTCCAAAGAACCTGAGGAAGGTAAAAATATTTTATCAGCAACAGAGGCAATATAGTAGGCACCTTCTGTATAGGACTCTGCATAAGCTACTATAAATTTCCCTGATCTTTTAAAATCCAATAATGAATTTCTTATTTCCTCCAATGAAGCAAATCCCGATTGTATAGAGGAAAGTTCTAAATAAATTCCTTTGATTTTATCGTCCTTTTTTGCTTCCGCAATTGCTTCCTTCAAATCTAACAATCCTATCACCGAGCCAGCTGGCAACAGGCTTCCTTCTGAAAATAATTTTTCACTTTCTCTTTCTACAATTTCCTTATTTAGTTTTAACTTCAACACTGATTGAGATTTGATCGTTTCTTCTTCTCCTGAAGAAATTAACACAAGGAATACGATTCCTATGATTGAAAGAATTGTAAAGACGAATAGACCAATTACAATAGCAAAAACATTTTTTATAAAACTCCACATATAAGTTACATTTGTATACGTTTTTCAAATATAGAATAATTTAACATAGAAATGAACTACGCTTATATCCTTCTGGGAACAAATCTTGGTCATAAAATAACCAACCTTAACACTGCGATGGATGAAATTGACAATAAATGCGGAAAAATTATAACCCAATCTGACATCTATGAAACGGCTCCCTGGGGGAAAACAGAACAGCCCTCTTTCCTTAATATGGTGGTGACAATTGAAACGAATTGTAATGCTGAAGTACTGCTCGAACGACTCTTATCCATTGAACATAAAATGGGAAGAATAAGAAACACAAAATGGGGAGAACGCATCCTTGATCTGGATATTCTTTATTTCAACAATGAAATTACCGTGAAAAAACAGTTGAAAATACCGCATCCTGAATTGCATAACCGAAAATTCACCTTGATTCCTCTTTGCGACATTGCTGCTGATTATAAACATCCCATTTTTAACATAAGCAATCGACAGCTCCTGGAAAGGTGTCAGGATAAGTGCGAGGTCACAAGGCTAATTATTTCTTGATATACAATTCTTCAAAATTTTCGGGTACTTTTAACTCCCATACTTTTCCTTTTTTTACTATCGGAATATGAATACCATCTACATAACATTCCTTTGCTACAAATGGCAGTCCATGAATGAGAATGTTATTTGTCTTATAGGTTGGTTTATATCCATGATGCAAAAAAGATTGACGTATTGAAAAATCTTCTATACTTCCTTCTGTTTTAAAATTTTTCTGATTGTACTCTCCTTCTTTATAGGCGTACCCATCTCCTGCATCTTCATACAGTGTAGATTCTATTAATTTCCCTTCCTCATAATAGACATGAAGCGTCAATTCTTCCACAGGAAATTCTCCTACGTACTGCATCAATGGATGCATTGGAATTACAGATCCCGCCTTTACATATATTGGAATGATGTGAATTGGAGCTTCAGCCCATACTTCATTACTTCCTTCCACATATTCATCGTTCCAGTAGTAATACCAGTTCCCTTCCGGCAAATAAAGCCAGCGTCCGTCAACTTCTTCATGCATGATGGGACAAACGAGCAGATGATCTCCTACTCCAAATTCATCCTGACGAAAATGCGTTTCCGTATCCATCTGGTCGAGGAATGTCAGAGGCCTCAAGGCAGGTGTACCTTTTGTAGCATATTGCCAGAAAGTAGTATAGAAATAAGGTAACAGTTTATAACGCAATTCAATAAAGGTACGAGCAATTTCCTCAATTTCTTCTCCAAACGACCAAGGCTCCTGCTCACCATGATCACCCGACGAATGTGTACGACAGAACATGTGAAAGATTCCTAATTGAATCCAACGAGCATAAAGCTCTCCGGAGGGAGATTGAATAAAACCGCCAATATCCGAACCACAAAACGAAATGCCGGTAACACTTAAGCGCTGACATTGACGATTCGCTATGCCAAGATGCTCCCAGCTGGCTACATTATCACCTGTCCACACGGAAGAATATTGTTGCACACCGGAATAACCTGAACGAGTGATAACAAAAGGTCTATTGGGATTCATAAACTTTTTTACCCCTTCGTAAGTAGCCCGAGCCATTTGCATTCCATAAACATTATGTGCTTTTCGATGGCTACAAGGATCTCCATCGTAATCATGTCGCACATCATAGGGCATTGTATCGACTTCAAATACGGCTGGTTCATTCATGTCGTTCCAAACACCTTTTATTCCTGTCTCTATGAGACCTTCAAAAAGATCGCGCCACCAATCACGAACTTCCGGATTTGTAAAGTCCGGGAAATTACATTCCCCCGGCCATACTTTTCCTTTCATCAAGGGACCATCCATGCGTTTGCAAAAATATCCCTTTTCCAATGCCTCCTTATAAACAGAATAATTATCATCAATCTTAATGCCTGGATCAATAATAACAATCGTTTTAAACCCTTGTTCCGCCAACTCCCTAACCATTCTTTTAGGGTCAGGGAAATATATTTTATTCCAGGTAAAACAACGGAATCCATCCATATAGTCAATATCCAGATAGATACTATCACAAGGAATTTTCCGTTTGCGCAAACCATCGCATATTTCTTTTACTTTCCCTTCCGGATAATAACTCCACTTACATTGATGGTATCCTAATGCCCATAATGGAGGCAACTCCGGCTTGCCTGTCATGTTCGCATAAGTTTCAGATACTTCTATCAAATCAGGACCGTAGATGAAATAATAATTCATTTCTCCGCCTTGTCCCCAGAAGCTGGTTACATTTTTTCTTTCTAAGCCAAAATCAAAAAAAGTTCGGAAAGAGTTGTCAAAGAAAATACCATACGCTAGCTTATGATGCAACCCGATGAAGAAAGGAATATTTTTATAAATAGGGTCTGTTTCTTTCCCGAATGCATAGGTATCTTTTCCCCACATTTCCAATCGCTTCCCACGCAAATCAAGATCTGTAGGTTTATCACCCAACCCAAAGAAATGCTCACCACTTTGTACTTTTCTGGTTACAATAACAATATTACCACCATATTTAATATGTTCCTGAAAGTGAAATCCTTTTTCTTCTTCAGAAATCAGTACCCCGTTTCTATCAAGAATTTTAATATGAAGGTCTTTTTTCCCAACACTGCATTCCAAATAAGAAGTAAGAATGAAGTATTCTTCTTCTTCTTCAATAATACTTAAACTTTTGAGTTCTCCTTGATATTCATGTGCGTGTGAATAGGAAAAATCACGCATAAAAATGCCGTCGGTTGCATAACGGAATCGGATTACCTTATCACTTTTTACATTTATTTCCAGTACAAGATTATTGGCACATTTAAAATAGAATTTATTGCCTTCTCTTTTCCAACTTACTACTTCCCCGGGAAATCCCTGCGCAGCCACTTGTTCGTGGCCAAGGTTCATATAACTTTCCATACCCAATTCTTTATTCCAAGCTAAATATAATGATAATTTTTAACTTACAATTGGAGAATCAGATTGAAAAACTAAACGATTAAAATAAAAATTATAATTTATTCAATATCAACCTGGCTTGCCATCAATTTCACATAACTTTATAGCCTCCTGAAGGTTTCCACGGGTGAGCATAAGGGTGAGCTTTTCCAACCTTTCAAAATAAATGTCTGAGTATTCTTTATAGGCTTCCTTAAGATGTTTCCTTTCCAACTTTGATATCTTACCGTCAAAGGCTGCTGCAATCGTAAGAATATCTAAAATAGTATAACGTTCTTCGTCGTTTACTGCCTCCAGCGTTTGGAGGAATAATCCCCAATCATCGTAATTGTCAGGCTCTTCAATGCCTAATAATTCTTTGAAACGCATAAGTAAAATAATCATATTCGGATGATAATTTTGTGTAAGCACTACAGCATTTGCAATAGCTCTGAGACACCCGATACGGGCAAGTGGCGACAATCGGGTTAACAAAACATCGTTGAACATATTTTTTGATATATCGCTTGCCAATAAATTTCCAAAAATTCTAAGCCTGGATTCTCTTGATACTTTATACAATATAATTGCATTCCAGATTCCGGTGATTGGTACCGACACAAAGGGAATAATACTAAAACGGATAAACGTTTTACCAGCCAATCGCTGAAGAATTAACCGTACCATTATATTGCTCAGAAATATTTTAAGCTTGTACACAAAACCTGCTATCACCAATTTTGAACGAGAGATCCGTTTGAATGGATCAATATCCAACACTTTAATGGGTGGATCAGGAATTTCCATCGCTGAACGGGCCAATATATTAATGATGTTAAAAGGTCCGTCTTCTGTAAATTGTTCGTTGCTATATTTTGTATTGGTGAGGTCTGCAATTGCATTTACTGTATGAAGAGCAATGATAAACAAAACATAAAACTCGATTCCTGTTGCAATAAGCGTGTTTAATCCCAACATAAAATAATGCAGCCAGATATTTTCATCTGCAAAATAAAGATCCGTATACACCGATACAAAAGCGGAAGCAAAACCTATTAACGCCGACAATACAACCCCTCTTGCGGTAAGCCATCTGACTCTCCATACAAGTTCTTTATCCGTAATAGCTAATGGTAAATTGTGCTTATTGTCTTTTTGAATAGATTTAAGATAATATACCCCAAAATTTTCAAGCGTTAGCTGAGACAGTTTAGGTATTTTTGCTTTGATCATGAATAGTGAGATAAATAGTAAATTATTTTACCTGAATACAATTATATAGTAAATACCTTTTTCCCCTATTTTATTAATTTGTTACTAAAACAGACTATACTACTGGAGTGTCCGAATAAGATTCTTCTTTCACAAAGGTTCTAAGTACTTTATCAATTTTATATTTCTGCTTCAAGTGATGCTTTTGGTGCAACACCACGAGTTTATACCACTCCAAAGCGGACAACATTCCCAACTTCTCATGTTTTACTTTGAAAGTAGAATCCCCTCTTTTATCAATTTCATTGGCCAGTTTTTGCATTTCTTTTAAAAAGCCAAACATCATGTCTTTTGCTTTGGCAGGACTTTCAATTTGTACAGGAGGATTCGTAAATCCTTTTTGTTTTGTAAGAGGATAAGAACCAAAAGCAAAAACATAATATCCCAAAAAAGATTTCCCGCCTTTTTGTTTATCGTTTTTATTTTCCAAACAATCCCGAATTGCTTTCAAATGGAAATCATAACTTCCCTGAATAAGATGATGGTATAATTGGCCAATTGTCCAATCTGAAACGGGCGTTTTCCTTTTAAATTGATTTTCACCGTAATATTCTAATTCCTTTAACAAATATTTCGCTACCGGTAAAAACTTATTCTGATATATTTTTTCTGCACGCACTTTAACTAAAATTCTAATATTGCAAAAATAGAGTAATTTCAACTCTGCATAAAACTATATCGTTAAAACTTTTCCTCCACTCCCAGGCCAAATAAGGCAAAATCATATTTAACGGGGTCTTTCGAATCAAATTCTTTTAGCTTATCTGTAAGTTCAACCGCTGTCTGCCAATCTGTCTGAAGCCTTGTAATAAGACCAAGTTTTCTGGCAACTCTTTCTACATGTACATCACAAGGACAAATAAGTTGTGCTGGATTTATTTTAGACCAGATTCCAAAGTCTACTCCTTTTGTATCTTTTCGAACCATCCATCGCAAAAACATATTTAATCTTTTGCAAGCAGATTTATGTTCAGGAGTAGAAATATGTTTTCGTGTGCGCATCGGAAAATCTTCCATGCTAAAAAATAAACGACGAAAATCCATAAGTGCTTTCTCTGTATTAATACCTTTATATACCTTTTCTTTTACAAAAGCATTTTCCAAGGAATTATTTGTTTTGTAAAACCAATTAAAAAAAGAAATAAAATAAAGCAAATCGGTATCGTTGAAGGTCCGGTGCTTGAACCCCAGCATTTTTTTCAAATCGCTATCCTGATGATTGATTACAAAATCATAAGGAGCATGATCCATTCGCTCACTAAGTTCTTTGCATTTATTGATAATGGTTACTCGTTGTCCCCATGCCAAAACGGAAGCAATGAATCCCATAATCTCAATATCTTGCTTTTTGCTAAAAAGATGGGGAATGCTGATTGGATCATTCGCAATAAAATCGGATCGATTGTATTGTTTGTATTTTTTATCCAGGAATAATTTTAATGCTTTATCCATGTTCTTGAAAAATAAAAAGGGGACTGGATAAAACCAACCCCCTTTTAAAGTCGCTTTGATTTGACAATAGTATTGTTAAATCGAGGTACTAATAATTTATTTTCTGTTTTTAATATCCACGTAATCACGGCTATTGTAACCTGTGTATATTTGTCTAGGTCTTCCAATTGGTTCACCACCGTCTCTCATTTCTTTGTATTGTGCAATCCAACCTGGAAGACGTCCCAACGCAAACATTACAGTAAATAAATCTGTCTGCAGACCAAGTGCTCTGTAAATAATACCGGAATAAAAATCTACGTTTGGATATAGTTTTCTTTCTACGAAATACGGATCACTTAATGCCGCTTGTTCCAACTCTTTGGCAATTTCCAAAACAGGATCGTTTACGCCAAGTTTATTGAGAATATCGTCACATGCTTTTTTAATAATCTTTGCTCTCGGATCAAAGTTTTTATATACGCGGTGACCAAAACCCATTAATCGAACTTCTTTGGTTTTTACCTTCTCGATATAATCTTTGGTTTTCATTCCGGATGCTTTTATTTCATCGAGCATTTCTATCACTTCCTGGTTTGCACCACCGTGCAGCGGACCCCAAAGTGCATTGATACCAGCTGCAATAGAAGAATACAAGCTTGCGTGCGCTGAGCCAACAATTCTTACCGTTGAGGTAGAACAGTTTTGCTCATGATCAGCATGTAGAATTAATAGTTTGTTTAAAGTATCTGCTACAACAGGATCCACTTCATATTCTTCGTTTGGCACCGAAAACATCATGTGCAGAAAATTTCCTGTATACCCCAATTTATTTTTTGGATATATAAGAGGCATACCTTTTGAATTTCTATAAGACCAGGCAGCAATTGTTGGAAGTTTTGCCATCAATCTGGAAATGGTAAGATTCATTTCCTCTGCATTTGCATCAGGATCTACAGAACCGGGATAATAGGCTGTTAGGGAACTTACGGCAGAAGATAATACCCCCATTGGATGTGCCGTAGAAGGAAATCCGTCAAATATTTTTTTAATATCTTCGTGAAGATTCGTATGTCTATTAATTCTGCCACTAAAGGAATTCAATTGCTCTGTAGTTGGCAATTCTCCGTATATCAACAAATACGATACCTCCAAAAAGGAAGCTTTCTCTGCCAATTGTTCGATTGGGTATCCACGATAACTCAAAATCCCTTTTTCACCATCTAAAAACGTAATTGCACTTTTAGTAGCACCAGTATTTTTATAACCAGTATCAAGTGTTACATATCCTGTTACATCCCTAAGTTTTGAAATGTCGATGGCTTTTTCACCTTCCGAACCTACCACTACAGGAAATTTGTAACTCTTCCCGTCAATAATTATTTCTGCTTGATCTGACATAAATTATCTATTAAAAATTAAGTTTTATTTTTGAATCGTCTGTATATGAAAAGAATTCGAAAAGTTACCCTTTCATTTGCAGGCA
>DATHPH010000055.1:0-7553 GCA_035484095.1 Cytophagaceae bacterium
CTCGTTCGGCAGCTGCCAAATACCCTTTTTCTTTTAATTCTCGACACTCTTCAACCGTTGCTACGGGTGTAATGCTTTTTATTCCGTTGGCCAAGGCAGTAGTCATACAAGAAGTGGCACGTAATATATCTACTACCACTACTATCTTATTTTCTACTCCATACGTTTTTACCAAATCAGGAGTAAGACAAACTTCTACATTCTTCATATTAGTCTGAATTATTTTTTCAAAAAAGGCATTTTTACAACCTGTGCCTTATAAGGTTTGTTTCGTATAGTAATAAAAATTTCTTTTCCAGGTTGAGCATATTCTGCTTTCACGTATCCTATGCCAACAGCCTTTCCCAGCGTAGGGGATTGAGTACCGGAAGTTACATGACCTATTGATGTCCCGGATTCGTCCACAATCTCATAATGACCGCGAGCAATGCCTCGGTCTATCATCTCAAAACCAACTAGCTTGCGGCTTACGCCTTTGTCTTTTTGAGAAAGTAGCAAATCTGCGTCAATAAATTTTTTTGTGAACTTTGTAATCCAACCAAGTCCGGCTTCTATAGGAGAAGTGGTATCATCAATATCGTTTCCATATAAACAATAACCCATTTCAAGTCGAAGTGTATCCCTTGCACCTAAGCCGATTGGTTTAATGCCAAATTCTGCTCCTGCTTCAAATAGTTTATTCCAGACATTAAGAGCGTCCTTTTTGTCTAAAAATAATTCAAATCCTCCTGCACCCGTATATCCCGTATTGGAAATATGTACATCCTGAGCACCTGCAAATTCTCCTGTAGTGAATGCATAGTAAGGAATGTTGGATAATTGAATCGGGGTTAGTTTTTGAATAGTAGCCAAGGCTTTAGGGCCTTGAACCGCGAAAAGACACAAATCTTCGGAAAGATTCGTCATCTCGACTCCTTCCGTATTATTTTTTTTGATCCACTCCCAGTCTTTATCAATATTGGAAGCATTAACCACTAGCACGTATTCGTTTATATCGGTGCGATAAACAATAATGTCGTCTACTATTCCACCTTTTCCATTGGGAAAGCAAGAATATTGGGCTTTACCAATTTCTAAAACAGATGCATCGTTGGTGGTTATTTTCTGAATAAGATCTAACGCTTTCTCTCCGGAAAGTACAAATTCACCCATGTGTGAAACATCGAATACACCTACGGCATTTCTTACAGCATTGTGTTCTTCCACATCAGAACTGTAACGAACGGGCATGTAAAATCCCGCAAAGGGAACCATCTTGGCTCCTAGTTTTTCGTGAAGATCGTTTAAAGGGACCTTTTTTAAGGTAGTTTGTAGTATATCCATTATATAGTATAGAAGGTGAAATTACAACAAAATATTTTCAACCGAAAAAATATCTTTTATTTCATTTTATTTTAATACAAGATATTAAAATAATTCCAATTGTTTTGGTTTCAACTTGAACGTAAGTCGATGCAAAGGGGAATAACCATATTTTTCGATTGCCTTTCGGTGTATTTCAGTTCCATAGCCCATGTTTCTTTCCCAACCATATTCCGGATATTGTTGCGCAAACTTAATCATAAGGTCATCCCGATACGTTTTGGCAAGAATAGAAGCTGCCGCTATAGACAAAAACTTACCATCTCCTTTTACTATACATTCGTGAGGAATCGCTTTGTATTTTTTAAAACGATTTCCATCAATTAAAAGCAATTGGGGAAGAAATTTCAGTTGATCCAAAGCATGGTGCATGGCTTTGAAAGAGGCGTTAAGAATGTTTATTTCATCTATTTCTTTTTCTGATATTTCAGCTACTGAAAAACTGATTGCTTCTTTTTCTATCTCCGTTCTTAAAGTTTCCCGCTGTTTTGCTGAAATTTTTTTAGAGTCGTTTAAAAAGGAATGCTTATAATCCTTTGGCAAAACTACTGCAGCTGCCACAACCGGTCCCGCCAGGCATCCACGACCTGCCTCGTCCAGCCCTGCTTCTATTTTGTCTTTGGAAAAAGAGGATTTCAGCATAAAATAAAGATGACTTTTAGTGAATTTGGCTTTTCTCGTTCCGGAACTTAATCTTACAATACCTTAAACTCAATACGTCTGTTTTTCGCCCTGTTCTCTTCGGTTGTATTAGGCGATATTGGATGCGTTTCTCCGTATCCTTTGTATCTCAATTTGGCAGGAACTACACCCGCACTTACTAAATAATCATACACTGATTTTGCTCTTTTTTGTGACAGTTCCAAATTGGCGGCATCAGAGCCCACATCGTCGGTATGTCCACCCAACTCGATCATGATAGAAGGATTGACGCTTAAAAAGGAAATAATTTTGTCCAATTCTGCTGTTGATTTATCTTCAAGCTCGTAGGAATTATTGGCGAAAAAAATATTGTTGAGCACAACCGAAGCTCCTTGTTTGATAGGATCAAGATAAATATCGAGTGCTACCGGATTAAACACGGTTGGGTTTTGATAATCAAAATACCGACTCATGAAAAGATACCCTTCTTTGCTAGCGTTGAGTGCATATTCACTTCCTTCTGTAAGGATGAGCATATATTCTCCTGTTACAGGGTCTGCTCCAACATGCTGTTTTACTTGATTGGTTTTGATATCGATTAATTCGATTTTGGCAGACAATTTTTTCTTGGTGACAGCATCGTATACTGTTCCTTTGGCATACGTACTTTTATGTTCTTCCTGAAGTTCTTTCGGCATATCAAACTCAAAAAGGGTAGAAGGAGGATTCACCGGAATTTTTTTATCGTATACATAGTAATATCCTTTTGTTCCATCTACAGTGATATAGACCGTTCCTTCGTTGTCTGGTGTGTTGATCGGGTAGCCGATATTTTTAGGTTCTGTCCATCCACTACCTTCTTTCTTTACATAAAAAATATCATAACCACCCATGCCCGGTAAATTATTGGATGAAAAATAAAGCGTATTCCCATTCGCATGAATAAATGGTGCTACTTCATCCCCCTTTGTATTAATACCTGGACCCATATTTTGAGCTTTTGTCCAAGAGCCGTTTTCGATAAGTTTGGAATACCAAATATCCATTTTCCCTTGTCCACCGTTACGTTCGGAAGAAAAATAAAGGGTACGACCATCGGCAGAAATAGAGGGTTCAGAATCCCAGGCGTTGGAGTTTATTTCGCGACCCATATTGATCGGTTCGCTCCAATTGTCTCCTTCTTTGTACGAAATATAAATATCGCAACCTCCAATGGCATCGGGTCTGTTACATGCCGCAAATACGAGAGAACGCCCATCCGCAGACATAGAAGGTGCTCCTTCGTCCGCGGGTGTATTGATGTTTTCTGAAATGGAAACGGGGAACGTCCAAACACCATTTTCTTTTTTGGAAATCATAATGTCTCCTTTCGCATTCCGTTCTCCGGTTCTTATCACGTAATAGATCATCGTCTGCTGATCTGCTGTAAGAATAGGATAGGCCTGCACATAAAAATTATTGATAACAGGACTCATCCGAATTGGCTTAAAATCCAAAGGATGCTTTTTTGCTTCAATCGCAAAATCACAATTTTTACTTCCCTTTTCCGATTGGTCAATAATAAAACGATCGTCCGGTTTTACAGCTAAAACCATTTGGTAATATTTCTTTGCATCTTCGTATTGCCCATCAGTAAAACTATAGTCCGCCAACACATAGTAGGCTCCGGCCATAGGTTTAAAGTTGGGTTTTAGTTCCGCTGCTTTCTTAAAAGCATTTCTGGCTTTTTCTTTGTCGCCAAACAATTTATGAATAGCCCCTAGTTTCATATACGCTTCCACAAAATTCGGATCCTTTTCAATAGCTGCATACAAAGCTTGTTTGGCATCGTCAAATTTTCGCTGTTGCATCAGGTTATCGGCAAGTTGATAATTATGTAGAGCTTTCTTATTAGTAGAACTAAGTCCTTGAGAAAATACTTGACAATTAAATAGAAGGCAGCATACTATTGAATAAAAAAAAGTATAAGGCATAGGTATATTTTTATCATGAATTGAAAAGTACATTTTTTTATCCAAAAAATGAAATAAAATCCGCTTTGTTTACCTGTTTTCCAAACTAAAAAATGATAGTATTCTTCTTTTAAGGAATATTCATATACTTATGCACTTGCAGCGATACTTCCCATTTTGGATTATTTTTTACATAGTCTACAATCAGTGGAAGCATCTCTTGTTGCTTAGACCATTCAGGTTGTAAGTAAAATTTTGTTTTAAGATTAATAGGTTGTTGGTTTTCCGATATTAATTGGAAATATTTTTCAGCAAATTCAAAATCCGATTTATTAAAGATTACCATTTTTAATTCGTTAATAAATGGGTAAATGGTTTTTACCGGCTCTTTAAACTTTTTTGGAGAAAGACATACCCAATCCCATCTGCCTGTCAAATCGTATGCTCCGGAGGTTTCAATATGGGTGCGAAATCCTTTGTTTTTTAAAACTTCCGTCAATGCTTCTAAATTATACATTACGGGCTCTCCTCCGGTAATAACTGCTATACGTGCCGGATGTTGAAGTGCTTCTTTTACAATTTCCTCTACCGAAATTTTAGGATGTTTGTCTGCCTCCCAGGACTCTTTTACATCGCACCAATGGCAACCTACATCACACCCTCCCAATCGAATAAAATAGGCAGCATGACCTTGAAAAAAACCTTCTCCTTGAATGGTGTAGAAGGCTTCCATCAGGGGATACACGCTTTTAGTATATTTTTCTATGTCCAATTTTTTAAAATTCTATCCGTAAATTTCTTTTTTAGACGCTTTCAACGTATTGGTCAGCAAAGAACAAATAGTCATAAGTCCTACTCCTCCAGGTACCGGTGTGATAAAACTTGATTTAGGTGCAACTTCATCAAACTTGATATCGCCAATCAATCGAAATCCGGATTTTTTAGAAACATCTGGAATTCGATGAATCCCTACATCTATCACAACTGCCCCCTCTTTAACCATATCAGAAGTTACAAATTCAGGTTTCCCAATCGCGACAATCAAAATGTCTGCTTGTTTTGTGATTTCTTTCAGATTACTTGTTTTACTATGGCATAAGGTAACAGTAGCATTCCCGGGATAGGCATTTTTTGACATTAAAATGCTCATTGGAGATCCTACAATGTTACTTCTTCCTAGCACTACACAATGTTTTCCTTCAGTTGGAATGTTGTACCGTTGCAGAATTTCCAGCACTCCATTTGGGGTGGCAGAAATATAAGAAGACAGCCCAAGAGCCATGCGACCGACATTCGAAGGATGAAAGCCGTCTACATCTTTTTCAGGAAAAATTGTATTTGTAATTTTATCCGCAGACAAATGTTTAGGGAGTGGTAATTGTACAATTAACCCGTCTATGTCCGAATTATGATTAATAATATTAATATGATCCAGTAATTCTTGCTCTGTGGTCGTTTCAGGCAATCGTATATGCGTGGATTTAAATCCTACTCGTTCGCATGATTTAACTTTGTTGTTTACATAAGTTTCGCTGGCACCATCATTTCCCACAATAATAGCAGCCAAATGAGGTATTTTCCCTCCTTTTGCTTTGATCGCTTTTACTTCCTCTGTTATTTCATTTAGAATTTCTTCCGATAATTTTTTGCCGTCTAAAAGATTCATAATCTAGAATTGTTTTGGAACCGCAAGTTAGTATTAATTTGACAAAGGAGGAAAAGAAGTGAAAATGGCAATGTTGTCAGTTAATGTAACTGACAACGAAAGGGTTGCTTTAAAGCGTGTTTTTTTCTAATCGGATTATTTATTCCTGTAAAAATATCAACGTATCCGATCTACTGATTTTACTAATTTTTCATCTTTCTTAATATAATGTCTAGCAATAGCTACCAATGCACTGGATAGAATAGGTAGATAATAGCCGGCTTCGTAATTCCCATTCGAAGCTTGTATCATCAATGCTTTGGCCGCGGGAATAGCTATAAAGTAGCTACCGATAATACCTAGAAGGAAAACGGTCAGTAAATTGCAAAGCATAAGCTGTAGCGATCTATTTTTATATTGGAAAATAATATAAGCAGTGAGGCAAATCGAAGCGATGATCAAACCTGCAATATAATACACCTCTTTCGTTTTGGTAAGAAGAGGTATACCGGAAAGTGAGGGTCCGGATTGAATAATTGAAAAGGCATTGAGCCTAATAGAACTGGTTGCTTCAGAATTTGTCCAGATTGGCACTAGCAAATTAATGGTTAGTAAAATAATTACGCCTGTTAACAGGAGCGATTGGATTCTTTGTATCATTCTTAAAGATGGTTTATATTTAGGCAAAATAAATACAATTCAGTGTAAATTAATAATTTTAATAATTCCCCTTTTGAGATATTTTCTTGACGTAGCCTATAAAGGCACTAATTATCATGGTTGGCAAGTGCAGCAAAATGCTCATAGCGTGCAGCAGGAGTTGGAAAGTGCGTTGTACAAAATTTTTGGAAAACACATTGAAACAATGGCAAGTGGAAGAACGGATACGGGAGTACATGCCGAACAACAGATCGTGCATTTAGATCTTGAAAAGAATTTTACCGATGATCATATTTATAAATTGAACCGAATACTTCCTAAAGATATTGTTATAAAAGAATTTTTTCCAGTAAAGGACAATGCCCACGCCCGATTTGATGCCATCTCAAGAGGATACGAATACAGGATTTCAAAAGTTAAAAATCCTTTTCTAATTGATACCGCTTTTTTCCTTGACCGTACTTTGGATCTTAATAAAATGAACGAGGCTGCTACCTTGTTATTAAGCCATCAGGATTTTGAGTCGTTTAGTAAAGTGCATACTGAGGTGAATCACTTTCTATGTGATATTACACTTGCCAGGTGGAAAGAAAAAGGAGACATGATTTTATTTGAAATAGAATCCAATAGATTTTTAAGAGGAATGGTGCGTACCATTGTTGGTTCTTTGTTGCCTGTTGGGTTAGGAAAACTTTCGGTTGAAGAATTTGATCAAATCATTCTGGCAAGAGACCGAAAGAGGGCTGGAGCTGCTGCACCCGCCGAAGGACTTTTTTTTGTTAGAATAAAATATCCCGACAACATTTACCTTGAATAATCCCAAATGGTTGGATATTTACTTATAGGCGTTTTGCGAAACTTTTAACGCTTGATTTTGTTTAAAGAAATTCTGAAAGGACAACACATCTATTTCTTCTCCTGTAATTGTATCCATGCAGGTTGGATTTATATACATCGCTAGTGAAAAATTATAAAAAGCTTCTTTAAAGTCACCTATTTTCTGGAAGAAGGAAGCTCTTTTAAAATATGCTTCACCGTAAAATGGATTTAAATCAATTGCTTTTTCAAAGGCCAGCAATGCCTCGCCTTGTCTGTTCAGAGCCGTCATTGTTTCACCAATCAATAAATAGGCACAAAAGTTTCCGGGATTTAAGGCGATAGATTGTTGAAAATCTAACAATGCCAATTCGTAGTTTTGGTCTTTTATTTTTGCGATGCCTTTGTTCAGAAAAAGTTCGGAAGCAAAAGAATTTATTACATAGGCAGAAGAATAAATACTTTCATAGGTATTT
>DATHPH010000056.1:0-3929 GCA_035484095.1 Cytophagaceae bacterium
ACAGACGTTCTCAATGGAACGAACGTAAGCTTCTATCCGAATCCGGTAGTGAACACTCTTACAATTGACTTTTCAAACAACATGCCTCCTTCGGACTTATCAATAGAATTAATTAATGCCGTAGGTATCACTGTATATGCTTCCACTAACGCCAACACAAGTACTATACTTAATATAGGCGATTATCCTTCGGGTATTTATTATGTAAAACTCAAATCAGGCGATGGTGTATTAAACAAAAAAATAGTAAAAAATTAAACAGAATCTTCCTATAAACAGGGGAAAGAAGTATCGTTAGTAATTGTACTTCTTTCCCCATAATTTTTTCAACCGCTGCCTCAGCTCTTCTTCTCTTGCATTCAATCCCGGATCATATAGTTTTGTTCCGCTTATTTTTTCAGGAAAGTATTCCTGCTGGATAAAATTATTTTCAAAATCGTGTGCATAGTTATACTCTTTGCCATATCCTTGCGCTTTCATAAGTTTTGTAGGGGCATTCCGCAGGTGTATCGGTACCGGTAAATCTCCATACTCGTGTATTAAACGTTGCGCTTCATTAATAGCCGTATAAGAAGCATTGCTTTTCGGAGAAGCGGCCAGATAAGCGGTAGCCTGAGAAAGAATAATCCTTGCCTCAGGATACCCAATCACTCTTACCGCATCAAAACAATTAATCGCCATAACCAGGGCCGTAGGATTTGCATTTCCGATATCTTCTGAGGCCAATATTACCAGACGACGTGCAATAAACGCTACGTCTTCCCCTCCGTCTATCATTCTGGCCAGCCAATATATCGCAGCATTCGGATCGCTTCCTCTTACTGATTTTATAAAGGCAGAAATAATATCGTAATGCATTTCACCACCTTTATCATACAACGCTACCTTCTTTTGCGCCATCTCCATCACCAGCGCATCTGTAATGACCAATTCTTTCCCATGTACAGACTGAACGACGAGTTCAAGTAAGTTCAATAAGATACGGGCATCTCCTCCTGATATTGTTAATAAGGCATCGTATTCTTTAATACTTATAGAGATTTTTTTCAACTCAACATCCGTTTTTAATGCGAAGTCCAATAGCTTTACCAGATCTTCTCTGTCGAGTGATTTTAAAATATAAACCTGACACCTTGAAAGCAATGCCGAGTTTACTTCAAAAGACGGATTTTCAGTAGTCGCTCCAATCAGAATAATAATTCCTTTTTCCACCGCTCCCAACAAGGCATCCTGTTGCGACTTACTAAACCGATGAATCTCATCAATAAACAAAATCGTTTTCCGATTTAATTTTGCTTTCTCGATTACCTCCCGAACCTCCTTTACTCCTGAACTGATGGCGCTTAGAGAATAAAAAGGCATTTTTAAATTATTGGCAATAATATTGGCCAAGGTTGTTTTCCCTACCCCGGGAGGGCCCCAGAATATCATAGAAGGAATAGTGCCTGATTCGATCGCATTCCGAATAATAGCCCCCTTCCCTACCAAATGCTGTTGCCCAATATAGGTATCCAAGGAGTAAGGTCTAATTCTTTCTGCTAAAGGGATATTGTTGTTTATCATTTGTATCCAAAATCGTTAGAGACGAAATTCAATTTTCATTTGCTACAAGGTACGATTATGTATTCCAAATTTAAAACACAATTCCTTTCTAAGGATCAAAATTGTATCTTTGGCACTTTATGAAAGAATCGTTTAAAGCACATCTGATGCTTAGTATGGCTGCCTTAATCGGCGGATTTAATTTTACCATTTCCAAAATTATAATGCCGGGCTTTTTAAAACCAATGTCTTTGGTAATAATCAGGGGGATAATTTCTATTCTGGTATTTAGTCTACTTCATTTTTTATTTGTAAAAGAAAAGCTCCAAAAAAAAGATTATGGCCGTGTGTTTTTAGCCTCATTGTTTGGCATTGTAATCAATCAAATCACTTTTTACGAAGGATTAAATCTTACTTCTCCCATCAATGCTTCGCTCATGATGACGATTACTCCGATTATGGTATTGGTCGTTTCTTCCCTTAGCGGAAAAGAAAAAATGAGTGTTACAAAAATACTAGGTGTTTTTTTAGGTACTGCCGGAACCATCTTGCTCTTGCTGCATTCAAACAGAGGTCCCATTAGAGGACTATTTGCAGGCGACATTCTGGTGCTTATCAATGCCGTCAGCTGGGCCTGTTTTTTAGTTACAGTTAAACCGCTCATGCAAGAGTACAATCCTTTGACAATTTTAAAATGGATTTTCTTTCTTGGTTTTTTCTTAAACCTTCCTTTTGGATATCATGACTTTGCAACCACCAATTGGAATCTTATGAATGCAAAAGAATTGTGGGCGTTTGCATTTATAATTTGTTTTGCCACCCTTATGGCTTATTATTTAAATGCTGCCGTACTAAAATATGTAAATCCTTCCATTGCCGGAAGCTATATCTACTTACAACCTTTACTGGCTGGTATCATCGCTATTGTTTGGGGAAAAGATTCTTTCAACCTCGAAAAACTAGGGTACCTCACCATCATACTTGCCGGTGTATCTTTGGTAAATTTCAGAAACAAAAAAAATTAACAGACTAAAAATTCGCTTGTCAACTTATATTATTTTGATATTTTAAGGTAACTTACCCTTGTTAAATTTAAGCCCTTTTAAACTGTTTACGAACATCCAATGGCAATACCTACACCTCAGGAAAGAACCCATACAACCAACTCCGGCAGTAACCAGAATTATACCACTGCCCTCTATTCTTTAATGGTTTTATTTTTCATGATGGGTTTTATCACCTGCTTAAACGATATCCTGATTCCGTACATGAAAGTGTTGTTCAAACTGAGTTATTGGCAAGTCAATCTTATCAATCTTTGTTTCTTTGGCGCCTACGGTATTATGTCGATCCCGGGAGGTAAATTAGTTCAGAAATACGGGTACAAACAAATCATGATTGCCGGCTTTTTCATTGCGGCTTTTGGTTGCGCCATGTTTTTCCTGGCAGCCGAAATAAGAGTCTATGGATTGTTTTTGGGAGCCTTGTTCATTCTCGCCTCCGGTATTACGTTATTGCAAGTGGCAGGCAATCCTTATGTATCCGTACTGGGAAATCCTGAAACCTCTTCTTCGAGGCTCACACTTACTCAAGCACTTAATTCTTTGGGAACCACCATTGCGCCTTACCTGGGAACAAGAGTAATTCTATCCAACCTGCCTGACCTTCCGGACGATTTAAAAAGCATTAAAAGCTACGATCACCTGTCTCCCTCGCTCAATTTATCTTTAAATGCTTTCATTGAAAAAATTGATTTATCCTATCTTCAAAATACTTATTTAATTATTGCGCTTGTATTTTTCCTGTTGGGAGCGTTGTTAATTGTAATGAAATTGCCTGCGATTGGACATGGAGAAGGGGAAATAGCAACGGATGGAATACCACCCAAAACAAATATCTGGCAATACCAACATCTCATTTTCGGTGTCCTGGGAATCTTTGTATACGTGGGTGCTGAAGTAGCCATTGGCAGCCATATTATCAATTATTTAGAAATGAAGGAAGTGATGTCTTTCTCCGCAAAAGAAGCAGGAGCATTTGTTGCCTACTATTGGGGAGGTGCGATGATCGGACGTTTCCTGGGTACTTATATTTTATCAAAGTTCAACCCCGGTAAAATTCTTGGATTTTATGCTTGTGGTGCTATTGTATTAATTTTGATTTCGATTTTATCTACCGGAATAATTTCGATGTGGTCTTTATTGTTCGTTGGCTTCTGCAACTCGCTCATGTTTCCAACCATCTTTACGCTTTCCATCAAAGGACTCGGAAAATACACCGATCAGGCATCCGGCATTTTATGTACCGCTATTTTAGGGGGTGCCATCGTCCCGCTGCTTTTTGGTACTGTTGCAGACCTTACAAACGGAAATTTAAAAATTGCTTTA
>DATHPH010000057.1:0-5322 GCA_035484095.1 Cytophagaceae bacterium
TTTATGTTAAAAAATAATTTTGAGTACTTTGGATTTCGTTGATCTTGTTTCCTGAATATTTTTTCAAAACCTACTTTAATAGTTGAGATACCACCATAATAGGAAATGTTTTCGTAAACAGAAGAGTGTCTCCATAGTTTATTGGTATATGCTTTACTGGATAAATTGAACGCAATCGGCAGGTAATTTTTGTCGTAGGTTACATTGTTCCAATGTCCAAGGGTCGTGTTTCCCCATATTGTGGCAGCATAATTATATTTCCCCAAATAACTTCCTTCGGAATGAATACCTAGCTGAATACCGTCTACGTTGTTGTACCATAAATCCGGTCGAAGGTAATTTCGCTGTTTATCCCATCGGGCAGCATTTGGTACACGGTGGTCGAACTGCAGCGTACGAATACCATGTTCCCCCCATTTATTATTGGTAAGGTCAATATCCGCCATCATTTTAGCTGGATCAAGTACAATCGTTTTTATGGGAGCGGATAGTTTAACCGAGGTCTTATAGGTAGGATGCAACAAATCCCATCCATACCATTTTGGAAGTATTGTTTTATTAGAGGAATCTTTTACAAACCATGTATTGGGAATATGGTAGTGATAAGTCTTATTGTTTTTTGTGGTGATTGTAAAATCAAGAGGCATCTGCATTCTTCCGATTCTACGAAATGTAAGCTCATAGTTGTTATTTCCAGCCTCAACACCCTTTTCTTTTTTTTTCACCTTCTCAATAGAATAGTCAATATATTTTGTTGTTTCCATCCATTGATCGAAAAACCAATTAAGATCGGTTTGAGTGTATTCAATAATAGATTGCCTGAAATCTTCAGGATAAGGGTGGGCAAATTTCCACTTATTGAAATAGTATTTCATGGCTTTCAGAAATAATGAATCACCAAGAACGTAACGCAAATTGTATAGCATTACTCCTGTTTTATAATAGACGAGTCCATAATTCCCCCCATGTCTTAATGCTCCGTTAAAACCGGACGAATGAGTGTTTAATGGTTCGTCATACGCTTCTACCACATGGTTCAGATAAGGATAGTAGAGACTTTCGAAACGTGTATTCGAGGAATCTAAAAAACGATCTATATATTTATTTCCACCTACCTTGTCTCTCACCTTTCCTACGATTTTATCAATAGACCACACTGTTAAAAATTGTGTAAATCCTTCGTCCAGCGAAGCTCGATAGGTCTCGTTAGAACCTACCATTCCGTAAAACCACATGTGTCCTACCTCATGGGCGAGCAATCCTTGATGTTGTGGGTAGGTACCATTGTCAAGCGTTAACATGGGATACTCCATACCATCTTTTGCATCCGCCACAATTATTTTAGGCCAGGCATACATCCCGAAATCTTCTGAATAAATTCGAATAACTTCTTTGGTATAAACCCCTGACTCTTGCCATTTGGAGGCGTGTGGTTCCTGTGCAAGTGTAATTATTTTTATTCCTTTCCAGTCAAGTTCTCCGATTCGATACGTTGGGTCTGCGGTAAAGGCAAAGTTGTGAACATTTTCGGCATGGTAAATCCATGTTTTCTTTTTGCCTGATACTTTTGGAATGATTACCGAAGGAGCTTCGTTGAAAGGTTTTTTAGCAAAATTCTTAAGGTCTAATTTCTGACGGAGCGAGTCGGGCATTGCTTCTTTGGAATTGACAAGATTTCCGGTAGCCTCCACAATATATTCTTGAAGGAAGGTAAGCGCTACATCGAAAGTGCCAAAGTCGGCATAAAATTCTTTGTCAAGATGTTGGTCTGTGGTCCATCCGAATTTGGCGTCATATACTGCAATGATCGGATACCAATGGACACCGTCGAAATGTTTGTACCCAAAGGAATCAAATGTTTTGTTTCGGCGTCGCATGGTGCCATTATCCCAATAGGTTTTAAAGGAGCAGGTAACAGTAATAGAATCACCGGAACGCAACGGTTCGTTTAAAAATACTTTAAGAATGGTATTGTCAAGTTCTGTCCGAACAGTTTTGGCGTTGATTTTTAAATTGTCGATTGTGGTGCCAAGCCCCTTCTGTTCGTTCTGTCCGAAGGTTACAGTTACGTCATTGTTTTTATTCAGGTCGTGGTAATGAGAACCGGGTTGAAAGGCATTTTCATACAGATGAAAATAAAGTTCTTTCAGTTCGAAAGGTGAATTGTTCCAATAGGTTAATTCATACTTGTTACACTCTATGAGATTCAGAGAATCAATAATTTCGGCTTGAATTTTATAATGAACATCTTGTTGCCAGTATCCGGTGTGAGGAGAACGATTTTTCCAATAATTTACATTAGCTCCTGTACGATAAGTGTTGGGAGTAGACAATGGTATTGATTGAGAAAATATCAGAATATTATTTCCAAAAAGAAGGAGTAGTAGCGTTATTTTTTTTACCATTTTTAAGAATATTATTGACAATGTTTTTTCATCGCTTCACCTGCTTCTGAAAAACCTAAAAGAAAAGCATCGGTTATATCCATGCACCCATTAATGGAGTCTTTAAGTGCAAATTTAATAAATCCCCGGTAATAATAGTTTTCTCCGTTTTCGGGTTGCCACTTGATGGTATAGTTGTAATCAGGAAGTGCATTTTTATAATCTTTGATTTGGTAATAACAAAATCCTCTTTTGAAATGGGCTTCGCCTGAATTTGGAGTGGTCTGAATGAATTTTGAATAATCACTAATTGCAGCTTGATAGTGGGCAAGAAAAAAATTACACGTTGCTTTATAGTAGAAGAATGAATCTGGCTGCGGACTATCTTCCTTATTTAGGATACTCTCAAAATCAACAAGCGCAAGAGAATAATTTTGAAGATTAAAATGGCATTTGGCATGTTTCATTACCAGTGTATCGGAGGGGTTACGGGTATTATCGATGGCGTCAGAAAAATCGTCCAAGGCATCTTGTATGTCAGAACCTGCTTTTAGTTTTACTATTCCCCTTTTCTCATACGCTTCGTCGTCTCCATCGTTCATGGCAATGATAGCGGCATAGGTTCTGATTGCCTCATCAAATTGACCACGTTTTTCATATTCTTGTGCTTTGACAAACAGTTGTCTTGTTTTTTGGTAATCAATTAATTGGTAACACAATTCAAGTGCTACGATGGCAATCAGATAATAACCTAAAATAATCAGGTTCAGTTTTTTATTGGAAATAATTATTTCATAAGGTTTTTTTTCGGTGTAAACGGGTCTTTTGTATGCCGTTGTTTTTTTTCTTGGTGGAGGTGGGTTTGGGTTTGTTTTTGGTTTTTGTTTGTGAAAAATTTCATACTCCAACCGATCGTCATAAATTCTTCTTTGAATAGGATTGGATAAAATCTGATACGCTTGATTTATTCTTTTAAATTGATCTTCGTGCCAGGTGCTGCCTGGATTCTTATCCGGATGGTATTGTTTGGCCAGCTTTTTATAAGTAGCTTTTATGTCTGCAGTGCTGGCAGAAGAAGAAACTCCAAGTATATCATAAAGTGTAAAAGACATAAAGGAATTAGTATTCGTATTTTACGATTTCCACACTGTTCTTTTGTATGTTGGAAGCTATTTTATTCATTGGCAAATCGTTAATGTTTTTTTTCAAAAAGGTCTTCTTTTTCTTCCGTAGTCATTAGGAGGTAGTACACATACGACTTTATGGCAATGAAGACCATTGAAGATCTTTCAACCGACCAAAAGGTAGAATCATTACATACAAGTTAATAAAAAAAATAAGTAAGAAAGCATCAAATGACAGGAATTGGCGTGTTTTTAAATTCTTTCACATCTGACACCGTTGTTACCTGATTGACTATAACTGGTTATTGTATATCGGACATTTTTTTTTCTTTCCAAAATTTTCTATTTGTTCATAATAACATTAGCAGCAGCAGAGTTATGGTTAGCCTTATCAAGGATTAAATAATTTTCCATTTTAAGGCGTTATGTAAATAATATTCCTATCCAGTGACAAAGGGAAAAAGAAGCGACAAGAGGAATTTTTATATTCGTCTGGATTTTTTGGTACTGCCAAATAAATAGCTTCAGGAGAAATAAGAAAGTAAAAAAAATCCTGACGTCGGTCAGGATGAGGGTTATATTTTTTCAGCGTTCATAATCTGAGCTTCTCCAGTTGCACAGACTTTACCGGTTTCTTTGTCTGTTATTTTTGTTTCAATAATGGCATGGTGCCTTTCTCTATTAATTTCTTTGACCGTTGCAATCGCTTCGTATTCATTGTCAATATACATAGGACGTTTAAACGAAATTTCCTGTTTCATATAAATAGTACCTTCTCCGGGGAATTTCATTCCCAATATCTTTGAAAAAATGCTTATCCCAAAGATGCCGTGTACTATAGGTTTTTTGAATACGGTTTTAGAAGCATACTCTGCGTCAATATGCAAGGGATTAAAATCTCCCGTCACTTCTGCAAACGCTTTTACTTGTTCTTGCGATAAAGAAAAATTTTCGGTGTATGATTGTCCAATTTCCAGCATTTTAGTTATCTGTTGTTGTTTACTTTTTTAGTTTTAAGACCAAGTGAAAAGACAGTATTTTAATTAAATAGAACTTTCATTTTTTCGATCAGTGCTTCTGTTTGTTCTATCGAAATGGCGGGGAAGTTAGAAATTCTTACCTGTGTTTCTTTGTAGGAACTGTATCCTGAACCGATAACCATGTCAAAGGGCTCTAATTTTTTGTTGATTTCAGAGGCAGGAATCTTGGTGTTGGCTACAATAGTAGTAAAGGAGCGATGAGTAGGTTCCTCCACAGCATAAGAGAAGTTTTGGCTGCTTCCAATGTAATCGTATAACATCTTCGCTTTTATTTCTGTTTCTCGTCGAATAGTACTGATTCCTTTTTCATTAAAATCTTTCACAACTTTACTTAATAAGTAAATGTTCCAAACGTTTGGTGTTTCAGGAGTTTGATTGTCTTTCCCTTTGCTTAAAAGGGAAGGTAAAGTGTGGTAAGTACCAATGGATTTTCCTTTTTTTAGCAGAGAATTCGCTTTGTCCATACAACGTTGGTTCACAATCCAAACCCCTAATCCTGCCGGAAGTCCAAAACATTTTTGAACAGAAAAAAATGTAGAATCAATTGTACTGTAATCAAAAGCAGGGTAGGGAAGAGCAGAAACGGCATCCACAAAAAGTAATGCCTCTTTGTTTTTCTCTCTGAATTTGGTAATATCTTCTATAGGCATCGATACACCTGAGCTTGTCTCGTTGTATGTAAGGCAAATGATTTCAGCGTCCGCAGGAATTGTTATTTTTTCAGGATAAAATCCTTTTCCAAAATCTGCTTTTTCAAGGTAGGCCTTTCTGCCT
>DATHPH010000058.1:0-2657 GCA_035484095.1 Cytophagaceae bacterium
TTTGTTGGAAAAAAGAAAGGTGTTTGCCAGTTTAAACAGGAAGATATTAATACGCTTATTGTAACCCACGCACTTGCGCATGGCCATGTAGTTCGTCTCAAGGGTGGCGACCCCTTTATTTTCGGAAGAGGGCATGAAGAAATCCTGTATGCTCAAGCCTTCGGTATTGAAACAGAAACGATTCCAGGGATTTCAAGCAGCTATTCCATTCCTGAACTTCAGGGAATACCCCTTACCCGTCGAGGTATTAACGAAAGTTTTTGGGTTATAACCGGTACCACTCAAAATCATACTGTCTCTTCAGACATCCTAATTGCTGCAAAATCAACTGCTACCATTGTAATTTTAATGGGAATGACGAAGTTGAAAGAAATTGTAGAAATCTTTCTTACAGAAGGAAAAGCAGAAACACCCATTGCAATTATCCAAAACGGAACACTTCCTGAAGAAAAAATAGCCCTTGGAAGAATCAACACTATCCTTTCTATCACCGAGCAAACACAAATTGGCTCTCCCTCTGTAATTGTGATTGGTGAAGTTGTAACCCTGCATCCCTCTTTCCCCAAATAACAAAAATATTTTCATAATACATTTCACAGGAATGTTAGGAGGGTTGCTTTCTTTATTCTGTCACTTTTTATAAATTGCATGGCTCAATTAAATTTTGAGATTTAGTAATGAAAGGGTTTCATCCATTCCATGTTTAGCGTTTACAGAAAAGAAATTACAGGTTTCCTAAACACACTCATCGCCTATTTGGTCATGATCGTGTTTATCACTTTCATAGGATTGTTCATGTGGGTATTTACAGACTCCAACGTAATGGACGCTGGCTTTTCGGACATGGAAAGTCTTTTTACATTTGGTCCTATTGCTTTTCTGTTGCTGATTCCAGCTGTTACAATGCGTTCGTTTGCCGAAGAAAAAAAAGATGGAACGATCGAATTGCTCATGACTAAACCTCTGACAGACTGGCAAATCATTTTAGGAAAATATTTCGCCTCGTTTTCTTTGGTGGCAGTAGCCTTGGCACCCACGCTTGTTTATTATTTTTCCATTTATTCTCTTGGCAATCCTGTTGGCAATATTGACTCTGCTGCTGTATTCAGTTCCTACATTGGCTTATTGCTCTTGGGAGGTGTATTTACCTCCATCGGTCTTTTAGCATCTTCTCTTACCAGTAACCAAATATTTTCTTTTATACTCTCGCTTATTATTTGTTACTTTTTCTACGATGGATTAAGCCGCATCGCCGATCTAAACCTCTGGGAAGGCTCCAGAGCCTTTATTACTTCTTTTAGTCTCAGTTATCATTACGATGCCTTAAGCAAGGGGTTGATTGATTCCAGAAACCTGGTTTATTTTATAAGCATCACTTTATTAATGCTTTTATCTTCCAACTTAGTCCTTGGTAGCAGAAAATGGTAATATGACAAAGAAAAAAGCCGACATCATAGAATTTTTATTAATAGCAGGCATTATAGTGTTCGTTAACATTATTACAAACACCTATTTCTTTCGTTGGGATTATACAGAAGACAGTCGATACTCTATTTCTCCTGCTTCTAAAGAAATTTTAGCCTCTATTAACGATAAAATTCATGTCGAAATATTTTTGGACGGAGAATTGAATCCAAATTATGAACGTTTAAAAAAATCCATACAAGAAAAACTGGAAGAGTTTAAGATCTATACAAAAGGGCAGCTGGAGTATTCGTTTACAAATCCTAACAAGGAAAGCAACAAAGAAATTCGGGAACGTCTTTATTATCAACTTTCACAGCGAGGCATTACGCCAAAGTATTTTTTGGAAGAAAAAAACGGAAAAAAAGAAGAAAACTATTTATTCCCCGGGGCCTTGGTCTCTTATAAAGAAAAAGAAACTCCTGTTATGTTTCTAAAAGGAAACAAACTTTTACCAGAACAGGAACAGTTGAATCAATCTGTGGAAGGAGTAGAATTTGAGCTCATTTCCGCCATCCGGAAACTTAGCAACAAAGAGTATAAACCTCTTGCTATTATTGAAGGACACGGTGAGTACGCCAAAGAAGACATTCTTGATCTTACGAATTCTTTAAATGAAAATTATGCAGTAGAAAGAATTAATTTAGCACAAGACACTTCTCTTCGTAGGTTTGAAACCGTTTTGATTGCGCGCCCACGATTTAGATGGAGTGAACAAGATAAATTTATTCTGGACCAATATATCATCAACGGTGGGCATGTCATTTTTTTTATAAATGCTACCGATGTGCGCAAAGACAGTCTTCAATCTGGAATTACCTATTCGCTTACCCAGGATCTGAATCTGGATGATCTTTTTTTTAAATACGGAGTTCGCCTTAATCAAAATTTAATTCAAGACTTACGATGCGGCGTAACGAGAGTAGAAACAGGTTTGAATGGAGAGGTGCAAATGCTTAACTTCCCTTATTATCCAATTCTATATAATTTCAGCAACCATCCGATTGTGAAAAATCTGGATGCTATTCAAGCCCGGTTTATCGGCAGTATTGATACCGTAAAAGCCGTTGGGATCACTAAAACTCCTTTAATTTTCACTTCTTCCAATTGCAGAGAAATAAGTGCTCCTTCCGAAATAAATTTGAATACACTAAAAACAGAAAGCAATCCAGAGCTATTCACCAAAGCAAACA
>DATHPH010000059.1:0-3058 GCA_035484095.1 Cytophagaceae bacterium
AGTAATTATGAGTTTATTTAAAGTAAGCGATGAAATTACTACGGAACTCATGTCCATTTTTTATAAAAAATGGATGGAGTCAGGTGATAAAAGGAAAGCATTTGTAGAAGCAAAAAAAGAAATTAATAAAAAATACAACAGTCCAAAATATTGGGGACCCTTTTTAATGATTGGAGTAGAATAATTGTTTTTTTATCTCATCATTTTCCTTAGTAATTCTTTTGCAGCATCTGCTAAAACAGTACCTGGTCCGTATATTCCGACTACTCCTGTTTTGTATAGGAATGAATAATCCTTTTCAGGAATAATTCCTCCTACTATTACTAAAATATCTGAACGTCCATGTTTTTTTAGACAATGCATTAATTCAGGTATCAGCGTTTTATGACCTGAAGTCATACTTGAAATTCCGATAATATGTACATCATTTTCCATTGCTTGTTTGGCTACTTCTTCAGGAGTATTGAAGAGTGGACCAAGATCAATATCGAAACCTAAATCCGAAAAACCACCGGCAATTAATTTTGCTCCCCTATCGTGACCGTCCTGTCCCATCTTTGCTACCAACATTCGCGGACGCCTACCATTTTCCCGGGCAAATTTTTTGGTCAATTTTAAAACCTCCTCGATTTTTTTCTGGTCAGTCATTTCCATTTTATAAACTCCGGTTACTGTATTCGAATTAGCTTGATGTCTTCCGAATACCTTTTCAATTGCAAATGAAATTTCACCCAACGTAGCCCTTTTGCGGGCAGCCATTACAGATAGTTCCAGAAGATTTCCAATTCCACCCGAGGCACATTGTGTAATCGCCTCAAGTACCTTTATAACTTCTTCCTCATTTCTATTTTTTTTGACGGTTTGCAGTTTTTCTTTTTGCTCTTCTATTACTTTCTTATTATCAATTTCCAAAAGATCTAACTGTTCTTCTTTAGAAAGTTTATACTTGTTAACGCCAATAATAGTTTCTGAAAGAGAATCTATTTTAGCTTGCTTCCTTGCTGCAGCTTCTTCAATCCTCATTTTGGGTATCCCTGATTCAATTGCTTTAGTCATTCCTCCATGTGATTCAACTTCTTCAATATATCTCCATGCTTTTTCAATTAATTCCCCGGTAAGATATTCTACATAATAAGAACCACCGAATGGATCAATATAATCGCAAAGTCCGCTTTCCTTTTGTAAATAAAGCTGTGTATCACGTGCAACCCTGGCAGATTCTTCAGAAGGCAACGCCAATGCCTCATCGTACGAATTTGTATGAAGGGATTGCGTATGCCCTACTACTGCTGCTATTGCTTCTATTGTAGTGCGTGTAATGTTATTGTAGGGATCTTTGCTTGTCAGACTCCAACCAGAAGTTTGGCAATGTGTTCGTAACATCAATGATTTTTCATTTTCAGGATTAAATTGTTTCATCAATGTAGCCCATAAAAATCGGCCGGCCCGCATTTTAGCTACTTCCAAAAAAAAATCCATCCCAATTCCCCAAAAAAAACTAAGTCTTGGTGCGAAATCGTCTACCACAATACCTTCTTTAATTCCGGCACGTACATATTCCAGACCATCGGCCAAGGTGTAAGCAAGTTCTAAATCAGCCGGAGCCCCAGCTTCGTGCATGTGGTAACCGCTTATACTAATCGTATTAAACTTTGGCATTTTTTCAGAGCAATAACGAAATATATCTGCTACAATCTTCATAGACGAATCGGGTGGATATATATACGTATTTCGCACGAGAAACTCTTTTAAAATATCATTTTGTATCGTACCGCTAAGTTGTTCAGACCTTATCCCTTGTTCTTCCGCTGCTACAATATAAAAAGCCATAATGGGAAGTACTGCACCGTTCATGGTCATAGAAACGGACATCTTATCCAATGGGATTCCAGCAAAAAGAATTTTCATGTCTTCTACGGTATCGATTGCTACGCCTGCTTTCCCTACATCCCCGGTTACTCGCGGATGATCCGAATCATACCCTCGGTGTGTAGGCAAATCAAATGCTACAGACAACCCCATTTGACCGGCAGCAAGATTTTTTTTATAAAAATTATTCGAATCCTGAGCAGTTGAAAAACCTGAATACTGACGGATGGTCCATGGTTTTTGGAGATACATACTGGCATAAGGCCCTCGCAAAAAAGGGGCAATCCCTGCACTATAACCTGTTTCGATAAAATTAGCAGGATATGTTTTTGAGGGATTCTCTGCTCCTTTAACAGCATGAGCACTGCTTTCTGTTTTATAGAGATTTTCTTTTAAAGGAGAAACCTCTATTTTATTTCCTGCTTTTTCTAGTTGCGAAAGTGTTTCCGATAACAAAAAGTCTATAAGAAATTCAATGGAATAACTTCCTTCTAATGGATTTCTTACTTTATCAAAATGAGATTCTTCTTTTATTATGTGACTTATATTTCTTGCAATGCGACGATTGGTTGAATTGTAGTGACCTTCTTTTGGAAAGTAAACGCTAATAAAATTTGTTCCACCCGCAATGGAAGAAACTGCTTGAACGGTATTCTTAATAATGCTTTGGCTCATTTCTCGTTCAAAAGGAATGATCGCATGAATCGAAGCCGGAACACATAAATCAAAATAATGTTGTATAATCAAATGCCATAGATATCGTATGGTTTGGATAGCAGCCATTTCATATATACAGTTTTTGCCAGGCTGCCAGCTAAGAATTATTTTCGAAAGCAACGGTTCATGATTCACTTCAAGCTTTTTTATTTGAGCACATAATTGACACAATTGCAGTGCTTGATTGAAAAGTCCGTTTTTTATATTTTCTTTTTCGGATATACCTTCCAACATTAGAAAAGTATCATCATGAAAAAAATCTTCTACAATGTTTTGATGTTGCGTAATTCTCAAAGGTGTTACTTTGGTACAAAAATTTATTTTTCTGGCAACTACTTTTTTTAAAATTATGCTGCGTTCTTTGGTAGATAATTTTTCATCGGAAATAAAACAAATCTCATCGGCTCCGCCAATGTTCGCTTCATTTGCCAGCATAATACATTTTTCAATATCATAGAGTCCGATCAGTTCC
>DATHPH010000060.1:0-10206 GCA_035484095.1 Cytophagaceae bacterium
CGCTCAGTACTCGTTGGAGCAAGGCTGTAGTGGAATGAATTGGATGGTATTGGACTGGAACGAACCTGCCATTCAATTTTATAAAAAGTACAACGCAAGTTTTGATCCTGCATGGACCTTTGCCGGAGTCACAAGAAAGGAATTAGAGAAATTTACAGGAATTACCGGGGTAAACGGAAATATACCATTTACCAGCTTTTAAACTTCGATTCATATTTAGGTTTTTGAGATAAATCGATTTCATACAGTTTCTATAGCCAAGGAAGCTTTGTGAAAAATAAATCAAAATTTCTGTAAAAATTTCATTTATAGTACTATATTTGATTTATAAACTTTAGGGGTGCCTTAATATAACGGGCTGAGATTATACCCTGTAAACCTGATCAGATTAGAATCTGCGTAGGGAAAAGTTGGGAAATTCACTATTCTAATTCTGCCATGGTATGGGCAGCTCCTCCTAAAGTTTACATCATTAATGTTTTAAATAAACAAGGATAAATCCTTTGGCATTATTATATACAAATATAATGGTTGGCCAGGGGTTAAAAATGTAAAGAAATGATTGTATTGGTAAATAATAAGAAACTGGAGCTTAACCAGGCAGATAAAATTTTTGAAGTTTTTCCTTTAATCAATATTGAAGCGTCGAAGGGGATTGCTGTGGCAGTAAATAATGCAGTGGTGCCAAAATCGGATTGGGGAAATTTTACCCTAAAAGAAAACGATCATGTTACGATTATTCGTGCTACACAAGGGGGTTGAAAACAGAAGAATATAAACATAATTAAAGAGTCATTAGATAGATAGAATACTTAAAATATGAAAGCACAAGATAAAACACCGGGCCATGAAGCCATCAGCAGGACACCTTTCCCCGCTTCTCAAAAAATATATGTGCAGGGCAAACTGCATAATATAAAAGTAGCCATGCGGGAAATTTCGTTGTCGGATACTAAAATCAATGGCAAGGTGCATCAAAAAAATGAGCCTGTTACAATATACGATACCAGTGGGCCTTATACAGATCCCAATCAGGTGATTGATGTTAAAAAAGGTTTACCTAAGTTAAGAGAGCAGTGGATTAAGGAAAGAGGCGACACAGAGCAGCTACCCGATATTTCTTCTGATTATGGCAAGCAACGATTATTGCTAAAAGAGTTGGACCATTTGCGCTTTGAACATTTAAAATCACCTCTTCGTGCAAAACAGGGAATGAATGTATCGCAGTTGCATTATGCGCGCAAAGGTATTATTACACCAGAAATGGAATACATCGCCATTCGCGAAAATCAGAAAATTGATTCGTTAAAAGATATAGGGCATCAGCATGCGGGAAATAGTTTCGGAGCTGCTACACCCATAAAGTACATGACACCGGAGTTTGTAAGAGATGAAATTGCAATGGGAAGAGCGATTATTCCCAATAATATTAACCATCCCGAAAGTGAACCAATGATTATTGGAAGAAATTTTCTTGTAAAAATTAATGCCAACATTGGCAATTCAGCGGTGACTTCCAGCATTGAGGAAGAAGTAGAAAAGGCAGTATGGGCATGTCGTTGGGGAGCCGATACGATTATGGATCTTTCTACAGGAAAAAATATTCATGAGACACGTGAATGGATTATTCGTAATTCTCCTGTGCCAATTGGCACGGTGCCAATTTATCAGGCATTGGAAAAAGTAAACGGCAAAGCGGAAGATCTTACTTGGGAAATATTTAGAGATACCTTGATTGAACAGGCGGAACAGGGAGTAGATTACTTCACAATTCACGCAGGTGTTCTGTTGCGTTACGTTCCTCTAACAGCCAAAAGAGTAACCGGAATCGTTTCAAGAGGTGGAAGTATTATGGCGAAATGGTGTCTTGCACATCATAAAGAAAATTTTCTGTATACCCATTTTGAAGAAATCTGTGAAATCATGAAAGCCTACGATGTGGCCTTTTCATTAGGAGATGGACTACGTCCGGGAAGTATTGCAGATGCCAACGATGCGGCTCAATTTGGTGAACTGGAAACACTTGGTGAGCTTACCAAAATTGCCTGGAAGCATGATATTCAAACAATGATTGAAGGCCCTGGTCATGTGCCGATGCATTTGATAAAAGAAAATATGGACAAACAATTGAAGGAATGCCAGGAAGCACCTTTTTATACCCTTGGTCCGTTGACTACCGATATTGCACCGGGATACGATCATATTACCTCCGGTATTGGCGCTGCTATGATTGGTTGGTTTGGATGTGCCATGCTTTGTTATGTAACACCAAAAGAGCATTTAGGATTACCCAATAAAAAAGATGTAAAGGATGGAGTAATTACGTACAAACTGGCGGCCCATGCGGCAGATCTTGCTAAAGGGCATCCGGGTGCACAAATCAGAGACAATGCTCTAAGCAAAGCTCGCTTTGAGTTCCGATGGGAAGATCAATTTAATCTGGCACTCGATCCTGATACAGCGAAAGAATATCATGATGAGACATTGCCGGCAGAAGGAGCAAAAATAGCACACTTTTGTTCTATGTGTGGTCCACATTTCTGTTCTATGAAAATAACACAAGATGTGCGCGACTATGCAGAAACGATTGGAGTGGAAGAAACAGAAGCATTGAAAAAAGGGTTGGATGAAAAAGCCAAAGAGTTTAAAGAAGCAGGTTCGGAAGTATACTTGTAAAAAAAAATTTGAGTATAGAAATTTATTTCATTCCGCACCGTTCAATACAGACGATTTAAATAGAAATTAATTGAACTTGGTTGTAATTAGTTCTCCAAAGGAAATTGAAAATGAAACGGAGAAAATCATCGGACTTTTTGAGTCTGGATTGGACGTACTTCATATTCGAAAACCGGATTGGGTGTTTGAAAAATTTGAAGGTTTGCTGAAAAGTATTCCTCCCAATTATTATAAAAGAATAGTGGTTCATTCACATTATAAAGTGATTGAAAAGTACAACTTGAGAGGTATACATCTCACAGGAAAATATTTAAGTGTGATAGAGAAAGAGGTGCTTAAGGAACTATTCAGAACCGCGATGAAACGAAATCTCACATTGAGTACTTCGATGCATTCTATCAAAGAGATACAGGAAAATAAATTGAAATACAACTATATTTTTCTGAGTCCTTTGTTTGATAGTATCTCCAAGGAAGGATATACTGCAACAATGAACAAAGAAGAAATAAAAAATTTTCTGGCAAACTATAATTCGTTTCCTAAAATATTGGCATTGGGAGGTATTGATAAATCGAAGGTGGAGGAAGTAAAAGGGTTGGGATTTTCGGGAATAGCTGTCCTGGGAGCTCTTTGGAACCATGAGGGAAAGACTGTGGAACAATTCAGAGAATTAAGAGAAAAGGTCTTGCTATGAAACCCAATAGACCTGTCGTAATAAGCATAGCAGGATTTGATCCATGCGGAGGAGCGGGAGTATTGGCGGATATAAAAGTGTTTGAAAATATTCAAGTGCAGGGAATGGGTGTTTGTACCTCTCTTACCTTTCAAAATGAAAATGAATTTGAAGGGCTTACCTGGGTAGAAATTTCGGATATCAAAAAGCAAATTGATATTCTTTTAAAAAAATATACCATTGAGTATGTCAAGATTGGATTGGTACAAAATCTTAACGTATTGAACGAAATTATTGATTTTCTGATAGAAAGAAATGCAACAATTAAGATTGTATGGGATCCAATTCTAAAAGCATCGGCAGGCTATGATTTTCATACAAAAATTGATTATGAGGTTCTGTTAAATGTGATAAAGAAACTATTTATGATAGTACCAAATCTTGAGGAGATTATTGCTCTAAATCCTGTGGAGGAAAATGTGTTCAGTAAAGCAGAAAAACTAAGTGAGTATTGTAACGTTTTTCTTAAAGGCGGTCATAGTAATTCAGACATTTCGGAGGATGTTTTATTTATGGAACGTAAAAAAATTTCGTTTCAGATGCATAAAATTGATAAAGGGGAAAAGCATGGGTCAGGTTGTGTCTTGTCTTCTTCTCTGATTGCTTACTTAGCACTCGGGTTTGGAGTAAAAGAAGCATGCGAAAAAGCGAAAAAGTATACGTTCAATTTTCTTTCGAGTAATGAGGGTTTGTTAGGATATCATAATTAAAGAGAGAATGAATATAAGTAAACTGCATTATATTACTCAGGAAATAGAAGGCAAGTCCCATTACGAGTTAGTAGAAGAGGCTTGTATAGCAGGTGTTGACTGGGTTCAGTTAAGAATAAAAGATAAATCTCAGGAAGAAATATTGTCCATGGCTTATAAAGTAAAAGAACTTTGCAACAACTACCATGTTAAACTTATCCTAAACGATCATGTTGCGATTGCGAAAAAAATTCAAGCAGATGGTGTACATGTTGGAAAATTGGATATGGATCCTAAAGAGGTAAGAGAAATAACGGGCCAAAATTTTATTATCGGGGGTACGGCGAATACGATGGAGGATATAAAAAAACTTACAGCAGCGAAAGTAGATTATATTGGGCTGGGGCCTTTTCGCTTCACAACGACCAAAGATAATCTAAGCCCTGTTCTCGGATTGGATGGATATCGAGACCTTATGGCTCAATGTGTAAAGGAAAAGATTAAAATACCGATTATCGCCATTGGTGGAATTGTTCCGGAAGATGTAATAAAAATTTTAGAAACCGGAATATATGGTGTTGCAGTAAGCGGAGCAATTAACAAAGCAATAGATAAAAGGAAGGTTGTTGAATCTTTTCTCGTTGGTATGAATAGGTACAAAGCTAGTGCTGTTATATAGAATTTGCGGAAATAAATAGTTGTGAGATATGTTAAAAATTGCGGATAAAATATTTTCATCGAGGTTGTTTACCGGTACCGGTAAGTTTGGTTCGACTGTCTTGATGGAAGAAAGTTTACTTGCTTCCGGTTCAGAATTGGTAACAGTAGCCTTAAAACGTGTAGACATGCACGATGCAGAAGATGATATTTTGAAACATTTGTCGCATGCACAATTTAATTTGTTGCCAAATACTTCCGGTGTGAGGACAGCGAAAGAAGCTGTATTTGCGGCGCAACTTGCTCGGGAAGCTTTGCAGACGAATTGGTTGAAACTTGAAATTCATCCAGACCCAAAATACCTAATGCCTGATCCGATAGAAACACTGAAAGCTGCAGAGGAATTAGTGAAGTTGGGTTTTGTTGTGTTGCCCTATATTCACGCAGATCCTGTATTATGCAAACGTTTGGAAGATATTGGTGTAGCAGCCGTAATGCCTTTGGGTGCTCCTATTGGAAGTAACAAAGGATTAAAGACATTGGATTTTCTGGAAATTATTATCGAACAAAGCAATGTTCCTGTGATTGTAGATGCGGGAATAGGAGCACCTTCGCATGCCGCTCAGGCTATGGAGATGGGAGCAGATGCTGTATTGGTTAATACCGCAATAGCCGCTTCCAAAAATCCGGTTCAAATGGCTTTGGCATTTAAGATGGCTATAGAAGCAGGACGTATGGCCTTCAAGGCGAAATTAGCAAAGCCTGCTATTCATGCAGTGGCAAGTAGTCCGCTTACAGCGTTTTTAAATGAGTTATAAAATTGTAAAATAGCAATGTCCTATAAACCTATATTTGACGCTTATAACTGGGAAGAAGTAAAAAAAAGCATTTATGCCAAAACAGAGGCAGAAGTGTTAAACGCATTGCATAAAAGCAAAAGGGACATGGAAGATTTTAAAGCCATGATCTCTCCGGCGGCAATTCCTTATTTGGAGCAGATGGCTCAGTTGAGTCACCTTATCACAAGAAAGAGATTTGGGAATACGATTCAAATGTATGTTCCATTATATCTTTCAAATGAATGTCAAAATATTTGCACCTATTGTGGATTTAGCCTCGATAATAAAATCAAACGGAAGACCTTGACAGAAAGTGAAATTCTGAGAGAAGTAGCCGTGATTAAAGCAATGGGTTATGATCATGTATTGCTTGTAACAGGTGAGGCCAATCAAACAGTAGGAACAGCTTATATAAAAAATGCAGTGCGTCTCATCAAGCCTTATTTTTCTCATATTTCTATGGAAGTACAGCCCTTGGATATAGAAGAATATAAGGACCTAATAGAAGAAGGACTTAATACTGTATTGGTGTATCAGGAAACGTATCATCGGGAAGATTATAAAATGCATCATCCAAAGGGGAAAAAATCGAATTTCGACTATCGTCTGGAGACTCCGGACAGACTTGGAGAAGCAGGGATTTATAAAGTAGGGCTAGGTGTTTTGATCGGATTGGAAGATTGGAGAACGGATAGTTTTTTTACGGCTTTGCACTTGGATTACCTTGAAAAGAAATATTGGCAGACAAAGTATTCTATTTCCTTTCCAAGGTTAAGACCTTTTTCAGGTGGGCTGGAGCCGAAGGTAAGCATATCGGACAGAGAACTTGTCCAATTGATTGTAGCATATCGAATTTTTAACGAAGAAGTGGAATTGTCTATTTCGACCAGAGAAAGTGAAAAATTCAGAAACAATATTATTAAACTCGGCATTACTTCTATGAGTGCCGGTTCTAAGACCAATCCTGGTGGTTACATTGTTGAAAAGGAATCTTTGGAACAGTTTGAAATTGACGATGCACGAAGTCCTCAGCAAATTGCCGAAATGATTCGGGACCAAGGATATGATCCTGTATGGAAAGATTGGGATAAAACGTTTCAGAAAATGCTGTTATAACTTTTGTCGCAGACCTAAGCGGACTGTTTAACATTGATAACTTAATTATTGAACTATGCGAATCATTATTTTTATTATTGCTTTTTTGTGTTTAATGGGTTGTAAAGCAAAACTTCCGTTAACCACTGCTACTGTTGTTAAGGAGAAAGAGCTGAAAAAAGATTCTATTGTTGCACCAAAAAGTGTTTTAATTCCGGTTCAAAAACCCAAAGATCAATTTGATTTAAATTTTAAAATTGGTCAAATGATATTGGTTGGGATTAACAAACGTACTTCATTATCCGAAACAGATAGTTTAAGAAAGGAAATTGCGGAGGGGAAAATGGGTGGGTTTATTTTTTTTGAGAAAAATATTTCATCTACGAATGCTAAAGAGAACCTCAAAAAACTTATTTTGGATTTGCAGTCAAGGGCTCGAATCCCTTTATTTATGAGCATAGACGAGGAGGGAGGGAAAGTACATCGTTTAAAAGAAAAATATGGTTTTCTGCCAATGCCTTCTGCTGCCTATTTAGGTAAGACGAATAATACAGATTCTACTTTTTATTATACAAGCAAATTGGCTTCCATCATGGCCGAGGTTGGATTGAATGTCAATTTTGCACCAGATGTAGATGTGGCCTTAAATCCCAATAACCCGGTAATTGCAAAAGTAGATAGAAGTTATTCGGCAATTCCTGAAGAGGTATCCAGGCATGCAATTGCGAATATTAAGGCACAGCATGTATATGGAGTAAAAACAGTTTTAAAACATTTCCCCGGGCATGGGAGTTCGATGACCGATTCACATTTGGGAATTACCAATGTAACTAAGCAATGGAGCTTCGTAGAATTAATTCCATATAAAGACATTATCAAATCAGGAAACTGCGATGCCATTATGACGGCACATATTGTGAATTGCAGATTGGATACTACCTGTTTGCCTGCCACGCTTTCAAAGGTGGTGGTAACGGATATTTTAAGAAACATTCTCGATTTTAAAGGGGTCGTTTTCTCAGACGACATGCAGATGTTTGCCATTAGTAAAAATTATGGACTAGAAAATGCAATTAAGATGTCCATTTTGGCAGGAGTAGATGTATTGGTTTTTGGGAATAACGTAAATGCTTCAGATAGAATTACAGCCTCTGAAATTCACGCAATTATTACCAAACTTGTAAAATCAGGAGAGATTAGTGAAAGCAGGATTACGGAATCGTTTGAAAGAATTATGGTTCTGAAAGAAAAAAAGGTGAACTGATTTTTTTCTTTGTCTATTGAAATCGTGTCTTACCATCCACCTGTTTCCATTCAATAATGATTTCATGGATCAATGTACGTGAAAGTATAAAGCAACTATGACCAACGAAGAATTAAAAAGATACAACCGACATATTATCCTTTCTGAAATAGGATTGGAAGGACAGGAGAAATTGAAAAATGCCTCTGTGTTTGTAATAGGTGCCGGAGGATTGGGCTGTTCTCTATTACTTTATTTAACAGCAGCAGGAGTAGGAAGAATCGGAATAGCAGATTTTGATGTTGTAGATGAAACGAATTTGCAGCGTCAGATATTGTATACTACAGAGGACATCGGTTTATCAAAGGCAGAACAAGCAAAGAAGAGGTTGCAATTATTAAATCCATTTGTAAAAGTAGAAGCTTATAAAATTAAAATAGACAGGTACAATGTTCTTGATTTGTTGAAAGAGTATGCTATAGTAGTAGACGGTTCCGATAATTTTGCTACGCGATACCTCATCAACGATGCTTGTGTTATATGTGATAAGCCATTGGTATTTGGTTCTATTTTTAAATTTGAAGGACAAGTGTCTGTATTTAATTATCAAGGTGGACCTACATATCGTTGTTTGTATCCGGAACCGCCGAAGGAAGGCGAAGTCCCTAACTGCTCAGAGATTGGGGTGATTGGTGTTTTGCCTGGTATAGTAGGAACGATCCAAGCGAATGAAGTGATCAAAATTATTACAGGGATAGGAGAAATATTAAAAGGGAAATTACTGATGTTTGATGCTCTTTCAATGCTTTTTACTACTGTTTCGTTTTCTCTCCTTCCTGAAAATAAAAATATAAAGGAGTTAATGGACTACGAAATGTTATGTGGTATTTCAGGAAATGACTTGAATGAAATTTCTGCTCATGACTTAAGTCAAAAATTAAAACGAGGTGATACTTTTCAGTTGATTGATGTGCGGAGCGAAGAAGAATTTGAACGTTTTAATATAGGGGGAAAGTTAATATCACTTGGAGAATTGGAGGAGCGAAGAAATGAAATTTCTCGGGAGATAGAATCAATTCTTATATGTCAGAGTGGTAAAAGAAGTGAAAAGGCTGTTCGTATTTTACAAAAGCATGGGTATGAAAAATTGTTGAATTTGAAGGGTGGTTTGAATGCCTGGTAAACGTATATTTCTTCCATGTCATGTGTAGTGGAAAGTTCGGCTACTGCTTATATTATTTCCTGGCAAAGTTCAATCAAGATACCATTTGTTGATTTAGGATGTAGGAAACAAATCAGTTTATTGTCGGCGCCAGTTTTGGGTTCTTCATTTATAAATTCGAATCCTTCTTCCTTCAGTCGTTTCATTTCCAGTTTAATGTCGGAGACTTCAAAAGCAATGTGGTGAATTCCTTCTCCTTTTTTTTCAATAAACTTTGTAATAGTACTATCAGCAGAAAGTGCTTCCAGGAGTTCGATTTTGGTATCGCCTAGTTGGAAAAAGGACGTTTTGACTTTTTCTCCGACTACCTCTTCCACTTTAAAATGTTCTTTTCCAGTAAGTTTAGCAAACAAAGAAGTAGAAGCGTGCAAGTCTTTTACGGCAATGGCAATATGTTCTATTTTCAACATTTTAGAAGTATATTTGTATTTGACATCAAGTGAACTAAACCTGTTTTGAATAGGTTATAAGAAGAGTAATATACATAGTTATCAGGCTAAAGCAAATAGAACAATGATTAATGTAACCGACAAAGCAAAAGAACATGTAGCGGAACTAAAACTAAAAGATGCACTTAGTGATTTGCATCATATCCGAGTATCGGTAGAAGGTGGCGGTTGTTCGGGTCTAATGTATGATTTGAAATTTGATGATACGATCAATCCGGGTGACCATGTTTTTGAAGACAATGGTGTAAAAGTATTGGTCAATAAAAAAAGTCTTTTGTATCTGGCAGGTACTACATTGGATTTTTCTGATGGGTTAAACGGAAAAGGATTTCAGTTTATCAACCCCAATGCTACTCGTACGTGTGGATGTGGAGAGAGTTTCTCCGTATAAATTTATAGCAATGTTTTTTATAATGATAAAGCCTTGGCGGAAGTCAGGGCTTTTTCTCCTGAAGCTAGGATCTTAATAAAATATCCAAAAAACTTCTGACTTATTTCATTTCAAATTTTGTCCAGATGTCCGTTTCAGGAACCGGAGCTGTAAAGATCCTCGTATCATTTTGGATGGGATGCTCAAACTTTAAGTGACGGGCGTGTAAACAG
>DATHPH010000061.1:0-13344 GCA_035484095.1 Cytophagaceae bacterium
CATTTAATTTTTGAAGGAAATAACCATAATTATACCCGTCCATAAATTTCACCGAACAAATAATTCGAATACGTTCATAACTAGGATTTCGAACTTCTACCTTTACGAAAGGGGAAATAAATTCCTGAATATATTTTTTTATCTGGTACAATATTTCGCTGCTGGCAATAGGTTCTTTGGAATTGGAAATTTTATTATTAAAAGGTGTCACTACCATTAATACGCTTCCGGGAGCATCTATGTTTTGACTGTTCATATTAGGCAAACAAGCTGCTTTGTATATGTTCGGAAATTTATCCAAAATCAACCGTTCATAATCCCATGGCATAATGGCACGTTGCTTGTGTCGTAATTTTTCTGCCACGCGAACATAATACCTTTCGATGCTTTCATCAGACTCTCCGGCAAAGGATTCCAAAGGCTGAATAACCGTTTGAATACCTTCAATATTATTAACAGATCGAGTAATGGAAAAAGAAGGCAATGGCTTTTCCAAATGTTTCCCTACCGGCATTGGATTAGACCGCAACGTGGCACTCAATGCCTGAGAATACACACTTACTATTCTGGAAACTGCTTCCACATTTTTCAATGCAGTTGCTCTTATCCAGAAAAAATTATTATCAAGTATTGTATTCTGCCTATTTATATCTTGCGGGATTTCCAGCTTAATAATTCCGGTTTTCATAAACCCATTGGTTTCATCTTTCAATATCCGGGAGGATTTCATGTATTGCCAATTGTTATTCGCAAGATAGTACCATTCTATGATGGCAGGATCTTGCTCCGATGAAACGCTGTATTCATCGTGCATTTCAAACAAAAAAGAAATTGTTTGAGGTGGATACAAATCTGTAAATCCCAATAACAATGCTCCTTCATAGCTATAATCCGGCAATAATTTTGTTTGCTGTTTAGAAGTATCCGGATAAACCAATTGTTCTCCAAAAGGATGAACATGGTAGACTTCTCCACGCAAATCAGTCTCTTCTACTTTTCGGGTTCTATCTCGCAACGATATAATGGCAGAAGCCGAGTAATCCAGTGAAATAGATTTTATTTGTGGCGCATAAGGAGGTTTCGGCAACTCATGAATTTTAGGATTTGAAATTTTTATCAGCGCCGCTTTCGAATTTTTAACCGTTACCTCAGAAAGTAGAGAAGGATACACAGAATGTGCAAATGCTAATTCCGGACCACTCAATTCTAGTTTTATAAATCCTCTTCTGGAGGTATTGGTATATACAAGATTATCCCTAATTGCTAAATAATTAGAAGCTAATTTCAGATTAGGAATGTAAATATTATTAATGTTTGACTTATCACTTAAACTGAATTTAGGAGAAGGATCTGAAAGAGAAACCGAATCTTTTGTTCTGAATAATTTTAAATTCTGTTGTTCAGACTCGATTTCAGGCTTCCATCTTCCGCCTTCCAATATTGATAATTTAGCTTCAAAAGAAGTATTGTCTATATCCAAACCATATTCATGATAATGCCCGAAAAATCCACTTTGATGTTTTGGCAAATCAAACCAATCAATATTAATCGATAAACTATCCAATGATTTTTGAAATATTTCATTGTTACCAATCAATAAGTAAGAACCAACCGTAGGAATAGGTCCGAATGGATAGAAGGGGTTATCAGGACTAAGTTGTCCTAAATTGTTATAAAGAGTTATTCTTTTTACACCGGAAATTTTTGTATTAATTAAAATTTCATCCAAAACCAATTGATTGAGTAAGGTGTAAGAATACAAATAGGAATCACAATTCAGATCAAACCGGATGAGGGGTAAAGATTCACTGAAATATCCTTTGTGTAATTCTTTATTAAACGCAACTATAGGAGGTTCGCTGCTATCAATATCAAATTCTACTTTAAGGGTATGAAATTCATTTTCTCTAAAAATAACATATCGTTGAATTTTCAACCAACCTACATCTGCCGTTATATAAATATTAAATGCCTCTAAAAATATTTTAATGAAAATTTCATCTTCTTTTGCCTTTTCAGAATAACTAATATCTCCAAGCGTTTTTAAAAAATCCTGATACGATTCTTTGGAAAACCTTAGTAAAATCGATACCTCCCGAAGGCCTTCACTCATAAAAAGAACCGGTGAATTGATAACGAAACCTATTTGAGCATTGTCCATTGTTTTTTCAAACAATCCTTTCCCCTCTTGGTTTTCTCCAAATGCAGCATAGGTTTTCAACTTTTTTTTCTCATCCGGCTTCCGTGTTAGGCTTTCGATTGGAAGGTCTAATGATAAAATTTTATTGTACAAAATTTTATCATTTCCTCGAACATTTATTTTCTTTTTATCAATAAATACATTTCTTACTTTTTGTATTCTTGCTCGGTTTACCTGTAAATCTTCATCTGCTAAATATAGTAAGTCATTTCCTGCTTCGTCTTCTCCTGCCAGAAAAGCTGTATCTTTTTTAATATCCGAAAAAGGAATCCCATCATAAGGAACAAATGTAAGATACAATTGATCCTTTTTTGCTTTTAGAGCTTCTTGTTTAAGAACTAGCGAATAGTAGAATTCCAAATGACGTTTACTAATAGCATTAAGATCCTCCTGAGCAATTTTAAAAAGTTTAAGAAATGATAAAAACAAGGCGACTTCGGGATAGTGATTATCCTTTTGGAGGGATTGTTTCATGTAATCGGTCGACTTTCGTTTTAAATAAAGTATGGTTTCGTAAAATGACTGAAAAACAATTTCTAACTCAGAAGTGATGAGTGAAAATCTATTTTTAAAATCCGTTGTTTCAACAATTTTAGCATTTACTTCAACTCCCTTCAACAACCAAACAGGTTCGAATCTATCAAAATCAAAACTTCTTGAAAACTCAAACCCCTCTTGAGATTCGATAGACAATACCAATGATTTAAAACTTCTTAAAGCATCGCTCAGTTTACTTACTATGGCATTTTCCACCTCTTGTTTAACCTGGCTTTCAGAAAACGTAAAACTTTCGATGGCTTTCAATTTTTGATGCCAGTATTGAAACCTCAAAGCCAAGTCATATATTGAAGCCAAACATTTCTGCAAATAAAATATCTTTTTCTCTCGTCTGTTAAATAGATCTGCTTTGTATAAATATTTTTTAAACTCAATATCAAGTCTCCCCGGATCTGCATCCATCATAGAGGCTAATATTACGGTTTCATCATTCAAAAAGTCGGACCAATCCCCCTCTGCTTTATTACTGAGATTATAATAATTAATAAGCCTTGAAAATCCGGAAGCAAATACCAGAAGGTCCTCAAACGAACGTTCATCAATCTTTACATACTCAAAATCCAATGCTTTCAGAAATCTTCCGTCTTGAGAAGTTCCGTTATATGATTTGCTATTTTCTTTTATTGTATACACTTAATTATATAAAAATTATCCAGCGATCGGTTTAAAATACAGATCATTTCCTTCCAAAATATAATAGGGATAAACCATATTAGTAGAAGTATTTGATTTATTTATGGTATAATAAATAATGATATTGATATATCCATCCGTTTGCCCTTTGGCATCAATATCAACATTGTCCAAGGTAATTCTTGGTTCAAAATCCTGAATAGCGTCACGGATCATACTCTGTAATTGACCAATAGTAGTATTGTTGATAGCCTCAAAAGCCATTAAATGCAAGTTGCAACCAAACTCAGGCAACATATTACGTTCTCCTTTTCTGGTAGAAAGTAATATTTCAAGACTCTCTTTAATATCGGTTTCTTCAGACACAAGCATTACACTTCCGGAACGTCGGTCGAAGGTAGGAGGGAATTTCCAACCCACTCCTAAAAAGGATTTATTATTGCTCATAGCGTTCAAAGATTAAATATTCTACGGTGGAGTTCTTAAAAATCACACTTAATTATTCAATTAACCACCAATCATTACGGTCATACAACCTAACACAATAGATCCGCCGTGAGCTGTTGAATCCCCCATACGTGCTGCAGGTTTTCCACCAATCATCACCGTACTGGAACCTTTGATAATGGAATCAGGAGGACCTACACAAACACAATGATCCCCTAATACGGCCGCAGGCATCTTACCTATCATTACAGTAGAACACCCCGGGCCAATCACAGGACCACCTACATGAGGTACCGGGCCTGTGGTCATAGGGCAAACGTGCATATCGGTAAGTCTGGCAGCAGGAGGCATTTTTCTTCTATTTTTTATTTGGAATTAACATTTAATATGCAATTAAATTAGTCATAGGTATTACTCAATTGATCATCACCATACCACCTTTTATTGTAGTTTGTCCAGAGCCGTTTACTTCTGCCATCGCTCCCTTTGCAGCAAACTTTGTTTTGCCTTCCAAGGCCACGTTCATCCCCTCTCCTTTCAAATCTCCCGAGGAAGCTTTCAATGAAAGGTCTTGAGTGGATTCAAGTGTAATCTTCCCTTTTGCTTTTACTACAAAATCCTTTTCTGTTTCTATCGACACACCATCTTTGGATAACAAAAATTTATTTTTATTCTCATCTGTAATAAGAATTTGTTTGTTTTTATCATCGATCTGAATGCTATTTTTTCCGGGAGTAACAATTTCGATAATCTTATCTTTATCATCAAACTGAATAATCAATTTGCTTTTAGTCACGATTGCTTTTATCTTATTATCCTTATCTGGAGGAAAAGGTGTTTTATTTTTCGAGCTATACAACATTCCCATGATAACAGGATGTTGTGGATCTTCGTTGAGAAACCCTACTACTACCTCATCGTTTATTTCAGGGTAGAAAAACACTCCTGCTTCTTTGGTGGCATAAAAATTTGCTAACCTTGCCCATACCGACAAATTATCTTTCTGCAAAGTGGGGAAAGACACTTTTATTCTGTATTGACCGTCTTTATCTTGATCAATTTGTTTGACAATGCCAATCGCCAACCCTTTAAAAGGTGCTACTAAACCTGAAGCCGAAGGCGGATCAATCATGTATGTTTCTTCCGTGTACCATTCAAAATTAGTACCTAAATAAGCAGTTGTCCTCCAATCACCAGCTTCAACAATATGTTCCACCCCTCCTACAAAAGCCGTCCCATTAAAGTAGTCACTTAGCCCAGAAATTTTTAGCAAGCTCGCAGGTTCTACCTTTGCATTACCATAAAATTCTACCTTCCCTTTTACTTTAGATAAATTGGATTTAAGTTGTTTCGCAGATGCCCATGCCTCCAATGCATCTGTCGGCATATTAATAGAAGATTGAAGAAAATATTCGCTACCTCCAATTATTTCTGATAACATGGCAGTTTTTTGATTGCCTACCTCTACTTCACCTGAAGATTTAGAAGAAGATTTCAACAACTTTTGATTGGCTATGTCCCAAGACAAAGAAGTAACCGATTTGTATTGATTTTTAGAATCTATGTCCGCAGAAAAGCTTATCATATTTTTTCCGTAGGTTACCTCAAGCTCTGCGGATTCGGAAAGTTCAGGTTTTTTAGCTACCAGTTTTCCATTATCAGTGGTTACCATTAATCCACATGTTTCAGCACGCATCATGATGAAATCCCAATCGGAACAATAATGTTGAACAACTTCAGCGTGCTCTACCGTAGTAGCTTGAATATCTTTTTTAAGACTATAGGATTTTAGAACTTCAGCGATAATTTCACTGTCTTTCTTTTTCTCAAAAACTGCACTTTTCCTACCAGCTGTAAGTTTTATGGCTTCGTCACGACATTCTATTGAAATAACAGATCGGTTTTTATTTAATCTCAACCCATGAGAGGTAATAATTCCCTTGAAAACCAAAGTGCTTCTATTATCATGCCCTAACTTAATCTCGACATCATTCCCAGGTTTAAAATTACCTGCATTACTAACCTCAAAATTACTTTCGATGATTCCCTCTTCATATACATTAAATTTGGCATACGATATTTTATTGACCTCTTTTAATATGTATATCGACTCTACTACATAAGATTCCGGAATACTTTCGCCATTTATAGAAATAGTAAAGCATATTGAATTAGTTACCTCTTTGTCTATATTTTCAATCATTTACTCTTATGCTTTTATGGGAGGCAGTGTAAGCTTTGTTCCTGATTTTAGTTTTCGGATATTCGTAAGTTTATTTGCTTTTGCAACCGCAACATAAGCAACAGGATTATTATAGATTGACTTGCAAACAACACTTAAATTACTGTCTTCGTTTATATCTACAATTTGAGTATTCGTTTTTCTATCAACCTTTGACACTTTTGTCAAATCACTATTTCCGACAAACGATAATTGTATCTTTGCTCTTAGAGGATTTCCTTGAGAATCAAAAAGTGAATAGGAAACACTAAAATTAATAAGACTCCCTGTAAAATTGATTGTTTTCCCCCAACTTATTACAATCCCATTTTGCTTTTGGTTATCCTTTGTTGGTTCTTGATAAACGGCGTTTGATAAATCTTTCACTTCCCATGCTACATCAATAATAGAACCCGTCACTCCCGTCCCATCCAATAGAAGTTCAAAGCTTAGTGTTTCAGGACCAGAAGATGCCCTTTTACCATTGTACTCATTTGTATTTGTACCAGGATTTATTGCCTTCTCTGGATCAACGTATACAACGGAATAAGTATGGGAAATTTCAGATGGATTTAAAAAAGAAGTATAACTTCCAATTTTTAATTTTGCAAAATCTCCAAAATCTATTCCTAGTTTATTTTTTCCTAACGATATTGCTTTCTTTCCTAATGAGGAGTCTAAAAATCCACTCATTATCTTATTATTTTAAGGTTAATTTTTTCTAAAATTTTTTCTGTACACTCGTTTATCAACTCCTTTTTTTCTGCAGACGACAAGGTTCTTTCTTTTTTATCAGAAAAATTATTGAAATTTTTATTTACAGTCATCTTAATTATTAATTCTTTAATCTCTATAGCCATACATTATAAATTAAATTTCTCAAATCGATGATACGCAAACTCTACACTTTCAACCATTATTTCATTTTGCATTGCATTCATATCCGAAACCTGCCATTTAGTTGGATAAGCATTTATAAAAAGCCAACCCATTAACGGAGCATTTTCATCACTCAATAATGTGACCATTATATTTTTTATCTCAACAGGACTGCTTAATCCCATTGCCATAGTATCCTGTACCCAAATCCAAAGAGCAGAGGAAGAGGATACCAATCCACGTTTCAAAATCAAAGGAGCGTATTCAATATTAGTAGGTAATTGATAGGTAAACCTATTTTCTCCACCCTCTATGTAAGGTTCTTTTTTCAATTCAAAGGAAAGACCTGATACTTCGGAAAATTTACCTTCTATATTCGGAGTCACCCCACTTGCAGCAGTTACCATTTCTACTGCATCAGAAACTCCCAATATTCTTACATCAAAATGAAATCCTACGGGAGGATAATAGAGATTTGATTTACCCATCAATTTTCACCCGAATAAATTATTATTGAGCTTCCTGGGTAATTCCTTCATGTGCCAATTCGATTGACTCTACCGCAATTTCATTTGCATCTGATTTTAAATCAGGTGCGGACACCTTTACAGGAAATGCGTTTACCACAGTCCAAACAAATACTGGATTTCCCTCTTCGTCTAAAAGAGAAATTGTAACAGTTTCTCTTCTTTCCGGATTAGTTTGTACATCCTGAAACCAATCCCAGAAAGTATTATCGCTATGAAACAATCCCTTTTTAAGTGTGATATTGGTATTTTTCTTCAAACCCGGAACTTTCTGGGTAAAGAAGGTATTGTCGTTTCCGGCCCTATATTCAATAAATTGAGTTTCCAGACTTAAGCCGGTTACTTCTTGAAATCCCAAATTATTTCCTGCCCACTCTACTGTAAAGTGAAACTTAGGAATCGGCCATTGTGCTTCTGCCATTTTATTAAAAGTTTAAAGTTTTAAATTATTTTTTTATTTAGTTTAAATCGAACCACTAAGATTCCTGCATTTTTTGTTGGAATGTAATAACGATAAACTCAGCAGGTCTTGAAATGGCTACCTTTACTGTAATTCTCATAATACCATCCAATACATCGTTTGGTGTCATCGTTGATCCAAGTCCCACTTCGACGATATAGGCATCCTCTGGATTATTTCCTACCAAGCCACCCGCCTTCCACAGGTCATTCAAAAAAGAAGATATCATACTTTTAATCAAGATCCATGTACCGGCAGCATTTGCCTCATATACATAAGGTTTAGCCGCGTATTTTATAGATTGCTCGATAAATATGAGTGTTCTTCTAACGTTTATATATCTCCAATCCTGGCTGTTTCCATCCAATGTTCTGGCACCCCAAACGATCGTACCTTCTCCAATAAAAGAACGTATGGCGTTTACGGATTTACCCGTTACTGTTAAATTCAGATCTTCCTGATCGTCGTGTGTGATTTTCACAGTAGGTCCTACGACAGAAGCTATACTTGTATTTGCAGGTGCTTTCCATACACCCCTTGATGCATCAACAGCAGAATAAATGCCTGCCATAGCAGCACTTGGAGGAATTACATTAGACAACTGTCTGATTTTTGAAAGAATATTTTTGAAAGCCGGACTGATTACCCTCAGTGTTTGAGTCAGGCTTTCAACATTCGAAGATGGATTCGTAAGTTTTCTTACTTCTATTTTAATATCTTCTACTTTTTTCTTATCAGTAATTGTTTCAGCTTCTTTGGTCAAAAGTCTCTCCAGCTCGTCCAAATTCGAAATATTTCTATAATCTATTTCTTCGTTTTGAACAATAGAGGTATTCATGTAAGGATAATAAGCCGCTCCATACGCTAGGTAATTATTTCCAATACCTTCTCTGAAACGAGTGATGACATCTTTCGAATCATACGTACGACTTTTGAATCCATTAAAAACATCCAAAATCGCAAAACGATTTTTCATTTTAAATCCACAATGTTTAAGCATTGATTGCTGAAGATCGAAACAATCTGCTTCTTCCAACATGATTGCTTCTGGAATTAATAACATGGTTGGCTCTTCTTCACTTATCAATCCGGTAATTGCATTATCAAGTACTTTTTTAGAAATCGTATTTAGCATTTTCCCTGATGAAAAATCATCGGCAGAATCACTGTAATAGGTACCCACGGAAATCACATAACAAGTGCTACCACCATTTGAAAAGAACAGGCGGATAGCATCATAGAATATGAATCTGGAAGTATCATTCGCTACTACGTTATAGCTGGTATCCTCAATTTGAAAATCATAACCATTTTCTCCTGAAGTAGATTGTTCAATTCTAAATTGAGAACGAACACCTGCACCAAAAAAGCTATGATACTCTGTGAGAGATGAAATCCGAATTGATTTATTCAGTAAAGACTGACCATCTCGTACGGATTTTTCTGTGTACCCAATGAAGGCAGGAATTGCTGTTGGAATTCCTGCTACCGAATTGGGGAAGGCGTTTTTTTCTTCAATGTAAACACCCGGCGTTGCTAGAGTTTGTGCCATAAATTGTAATTAAAAATAAAATGAAACATATACTTTTTTTTTGTAAACACTTTTAAATTTTTCAACGTATCATACTTTGATGTCCCATCAACTTTTGAATATGTCACTTTTATAGTGACATTTCATTTTTCACACTATCCACCGCTCTTCTTCTTTTCATCGTATGCATTTCAATTAAAAGAAATAATCAAGGAAGATCTCTTTCAATCAAAAATTGTCTTGCAAAAATCAAAAACAATATTCCTGCAACCAGGAAACCGCCTAATAAATACGCTACTTCCTTAAACCCCGCATACTTTAACACCACAAAAATCAAAGAAAATAATATCAACATCATTAATGCTATACCTCCCTGAAATATTATTTTATAAAATCTTTTAAACCTATGTCCATAGCGAATCATTATAAAAATTCCACCCAAACTAACTCCGAATAAAGAACCAAAAATACCAATCAATGGACCTGGTCGTGAAAGTAGTGCTTTAGGATTTGTAATCAATCTCATAAGCAGAGATATAAATCTTCTAAACGATAATTTTGACTGGTCTGCGATAGAAGCTTCTTTAACAGGAATCAAAGGTTTCGGTTTTTCAGAAAATTTTTCTGCAATCAATTTCCATAGTTCAGTATATCCATTATCATATCCCAGTGCCCAAATTCCAACTCCACCAATTTTTTTTTCGCTTACCCAATCGTATTTTTTAGCCAAAGACTTTTCGTCTTCATACCAAATTTGTCTATACCGATTATTATCATCCCGGTAAACATGAAACATGCTTTTGCTGTCATCGTCTTCACAACAAAGCAACACTCCATGCTCTTTTTTAATATTCCGATACATCGGATACCTGATAAATTTTTCAACCTTCGAGGGGAATTTAAGATCTTTTGTCTGCCATTCAGCACCATAATAAGGAAGTCCCAACAGCAGTTTGGAAGGTGTAATACCAGAAATAATATATTCGTCCACGGCAGTTTCAAGATTGTAAGGCCACCAGGTTTTTCCACTGCTTAAAGGAGATACAGGACCTGCGACTTTACTGTTTTGCCCGTAAAATTCATAACCCATGATAATGAACAAATCTACGTATTGATTAAGTTGTTTGATTTCATACACATAATCAAAATCAATAGCAGGGAGAGCTATGGTAATCAGATAATTTTTCCCGGCGGCTTTTAAACTGGAAGATAAATCTATTATAAAATTTGACAAATCATTTCGATTTGCTCTTGAAATATCTTCAAAATCAATATTAACTCCATCTCCGTTTCTTTCTCTCAGTAATGTAATTATAGTATTGATAAAAGTTCGTTGCGCATTTTTATTAGATAAAAAAAGCGCATTATTTTTAGAACCGAAATTCGTAACACTCAATAATACTTTACAACCGTGCGCATGGGCTGAATCAAACAAACTGGTCGTTCTCCAATCGTGAATGGATCTGTAATAACCTGTGGATGGATCCATTTCATAAGAAAAATAAGCAATGGCAGACAACAAAGAAAAATTGTAGCTGCAATAAGCAGTTCCCATCCAATATGGGTGCCAGCCGAATACTGTTTTGGTGCTGTCTAATTTATGTTCCTTCTTATAAACATTCGTATTGGTCAGCAATAATTCTTTTTGCCATCCTTGTTCGTTGGTTGGTGCGACATCAGGTCTGCGGCTTTTGACAGACATATTTCTTTTTTTGAATTCAGTCGTATCAAACAATATGGCTTGCTCCAACACCTGAAGGTCGTCCTGTTTTATAGCTGAATCCTTTTTAACGACAGGTATAGAATCAAGCCTCAGACTCTTAATAATCTGTTGCTCTTGATTTTTCTTTTGTGAATTTGCTTTATCAATCTTACCATCTACTGCTTTATCAAGCATTGATTTTAACTCCACCTGTGCCTTTATTGAAGCTGTAGGTAAAATTATGTTGAGAGATAAAAGCAAATAAAAAACAGCTTTTTTATTTACCCTGGTCACTTTTAAAATTAAAACTTATAAAGTTCTTTTAACTAAAAAAAATATCTTAATCAAATAATTAAAAGTTGATTTAAAATATTTTACTTTGTCAAAGTAAGTAATATTTAAGACAAAAATCAAACTTTCTAAAATTAGTTTTTTTAACTTCATGGAAATAAGCTTACTAAACATGACAATTGTCCAATTTATACTATCTCACTTTATCCATTATGAAAAATATACTTTTGCTCCTCTTTTTTTCATTTTTCGCTCTGCCAAATACATGTCTAAAAGCAGAAATTAAGAACGTTTTTGAATCCGATACTTCTAACAATGAAACTGTAAAAGCGCTCAGAAATTTAAAGGAAAGCATAAAGGGGAAAACCTCAAAAGGGAATTCATACGAAATGTATGCAGTCAAAATAAAAAAAGATTGGGTATTTTTAATTTTGGACAGCCTAAGTATTTACTCCATGAAATTAGATGAAGTGGCCGATCAATTAATCGAAACGGATAAGAGTGTCACCGAAGTATTATGCCTGGCCGCGAGATCACAATCACTTATACAAAAAGAAAAAGCTAAAATAATAGCAGGCACGGCTGTAGGGTGTTATTACAAAATGCAGGGGAAGGCTGCAAAAATGTATAGCTCCGTAAAAAAAGTCAACAAAAAAGTAACGAGCCTTTTAGCAAAAAACAAAAAAGAATATAGAAAAGGATTAAAAGTGGAAACTAAAATAAAGTCTGTTAAGAGAAAAATAAAAGGGGTAGAAACCACAAAAGGAAAATCCCTTTTATAATTTAAGGTTTTTTCTTTTCATATATAAAAATGTTCTTACCATATTTAGTTATTAGTTACCTCGGATACTCAAATTCATATCAACAATTTTCATTTTAACACCAATATAAATCTAACTATTATGAAAAATTTATGCTTCTTATTTCTTTTTCTATCTGCCATTTCCATTTGTCATGCGCAACAAGCTCCGGTGAAAAGCGCCCAAACTCCGGAAGAAAAAGCAGACGAAATCGTCGCCAAGTTAACGAATGAACTTTCCCTTACCGGCGAGCAAATTCCAAAAGTAAAAGCTATTACAATCGATCGAATAAATAAGGTAACGGCTGCACATAAAAAAAATGGTCCCGATAAACAACGATTGCAAGCGGCCAATAAATTAATTTTTGACGAGTGGGAAACACAATTAAAAGGTATTTTAACGGCCGATCAATATTCGAACTACCTCTCCGGCAAAGGTCAAAAATAAAGCAGGAAATCGTATTATTTTAAACAAAAAAGCAAGCCTGTAAATTAGTTGTCGACGCACTCACAATTATTGTTGGAAAAAATGTTATGTGACTTATAAAGTGCAGATAAACGATTTTTTATGTAATCCATGAGTATATAACGGTCTTAAGACAATTATACAGGCTTGCTCCTCAAAGGTAATTCTTTTACTTTAAATATCCTTCAAAAATATTAGGAGTACAAAAATGCGAAATTGAGTTTTCTTACAATTTTACTTTAGGAATCAGAAGTACCTGCTCCATAAATCCATCCGTGGCTTTTTCAACACTTCCCACATCTTTACTAAAAATTCCGGATGCAATCGCATGTTTACCAGCCTTGGGGATGTTTACCTTCCTCTTGAGGGAATCCACTGTACCTAATTGGTCAAACATCCTCATCATGGCCGGAATAGATACAACATCGTCTTGCTCTTTTTCATTTTTATAATAATAACAAACTAAAACCGGTTGATGAATCTTGCGAAACGTTTCTTCTTTCATCGAATAGTTTAAGAAATTTTTAAGCCTTATCAGTGCTTCAATTCGATACTTTGTAGTCCAGTATTTTTCAACACCTGGAGGGCCTGTAAAGGAATAATACTTTCCTCCAATAACCCTGTTTGCCA
>DATHPH010000062.1:0-4792 GCA_035484095.1 Cytophagaceae bacterium
TGGTATTTTTAGAAGTTTTCCTTTTGGAGTATAGAATACTTTTTTTGCTGACCCGCAATAACTGATTAATTGTTTTGTAGTATGGCAACCAATCCCTGGAATAAGACCAAGAGCAACTTCATGGAGAAGGGATGAATTCATGTTGGATTTTAAAAAAAATAAAAAATACGTTTATTAATACAAAAATATAAATTTCTGTGGAAAAATGAAATAAGGGTTATTAATAATTTGTCAAAAAAGATGGTTCATTTTATTCAAAGTTGGTGTCGTTTTTTATGCATAGAATGAAAGCCAGAATAGTAAACTATTTAATTTAACAGCATACAACGGTGAAGGGAGGTGCTAGAAATCTTTTATAACAAGGGCAAGCTTAAAAGGTGAGATTTAAATTTCAAGAATGATATAATCTTATTTGTTTTGCAAAATTGAAATTTAGTGTGGTCTACTAAGTACAATTACCAAATGTTTCGATTGATTTATTTTTAATATTTTTTCACAAATCAAAGGATTGACGCTAACATAAAGTGAGATCCTTCGTAACAATACAGATAGTGAAGTAGACCTTTGTGTTGATGATTTTTAATCCAAATTAATAAACTATGACACTAAGAAAATATAAAAACATTTTTGTAGTCGACGATGACGATGTGAATAATTTTGTAACACTTAAATTTCTTCATCAGTTTAGCAAGGAATATGAAGTTGAAACGTATTCAGATCCCGTTCAAGCTTTTGAAGAACTTGAAAAAGCAAAACGAATGGACCGTGATTTTCCGGATGTTATTTTATTGGATATTAATATGCCTAAAATGAGCGGTTTTGAATTCCTTCAAAAAATGAATGTATTTGGTATTTCTGATAAAATCGAAGTGATCATGTATTCCTCCTCCATTTATCAAGAAGACAAAAGGAAGGCCAACCATTTTTCCAATGTAATTGGTTATATGGAGAAACCATTTTCCATTGAGACATACGAAAGTATTCTTGAATCGAACAGTAAATAATACTAAGCGTAATTGCTAAGCATTACGGGCATCACAAGCATTAAAATATCTTCGTTGTCATTTTTGTCAGAAGGAGTAATAAGTCCGGCTCTGTTGGGTGCCGACATTTTAAGATCAATTACTTCGCAATCCAGATTGTTTAACATTTCTATCAGGAATTTGGCATTAAAGCCTATTTCCATATCTTCTCCTTCGTATTCGCAGGAAAGTCTTTCATTGGCCTCGTTAGAAAAATCCAAGTCCTCTGCAGATACTTGTAAATCGCTTCCCGCAATTTTTAATCGTACTTGATACGTAGTTTTATTTGCATAGATAGAAATACGCTTAATAGAATTCAGAAAGTCGGTTCTATTGATGCTTAATTTATTTGGATTTGAAACCGGTATCGCATTTTCATAGTCAGGGAATCGCTCATCAATCAAACGACAAATCATTTTTACGTTGTTAAAACTAAAAAATGCGTTAGAGGTATTAAACTCAATGTTTACAACTGTGTTTTCGGAAGGTAAAGAGGTTTTTAACAGAAGCAATGCTTTTCGTGGAAGGATAAGCATGTTATTGCCTTCAGAAGTCACATCCGCTCTTCTGAAACGAATAAGACGATGTCCATCAGTAGCGACGAAGGTTCCGCTTTTTTCTGTTAAAGAAAGGTATACCCCTGTCATGGCCGGTTTTAATTCGTCTGTACTTGCAGCAAAAATGGTACTGGAAATGGCCCTGCCTAATACATCAGAAGAAATATCAACCGATGAACTATTCTTCACAGCAGGTACTTTAGGGAAGTCTGTTGCATTTTCGCCTGATAGTTTATAACGACCATTATCAGAGCTGATTTCTATACTATAGGTTTCTTTATCTATCGTAAACGTAACAGGTTGTTCAGGTAAATTTTTGAGCGTGTCCAGCAGAATTCTTGCCGGTACACAGATACTTCCTTTTTGTTTTGCCTCCACCGGAAGCTCCGTAATCATTGAAGTTTGTAAGTCGGAAGCATAAACAGTTAATTTACTTTCAGCAACTTCAAATAAGAAGTTTTCCAAAATTGGAACTACAGGATTGGTAGTAATAACACCATTGATGGAAGTTAATTGCTTAAGTAACGAAGACGAGGAAACAATAAATTTCATTGTAAAATCTTATTTAGATAGATTAAAAAAAGCCTTAATAATTAAGTTATTAAGTAAGTATAAGTATAAATTTCAGCCAAAAATAAACATTTAGTTCATTATTAAAATGAATATCGTGGATAAGTTATCCACCTTGCATGTTTATAGCCGAAGGTCCCTTGCAGTGGATTATTTTTTAGTGCTAGTATCCTTTATTTGAGCTACTTGTATATCACTTTTGATGATAACCATCGCTTCCGAATAGGTTGGGTCATTGCTATACACGGTAACTGCTTTACTATCCTGACCTGATTTCCCTGCTGAATTGAAGGTTACTTTTAGATTGGTTTTTTCTCCCGGTTTCAAAAGGGTTTTTTCAGGTTCAGACGCAGTACAACCACAACTGGCCTTTGTTTTGTATATTTTCAAATCTGATTTTCCATTATTGGTCATTACAAAGTTTGTGGTTACAACGTCGCCTTGCGAAATGGTTCCAAAATTATGCGTGCTTCTGTCAAAACTTAATTTTGGCATTTTTAAAGAATCTTCCTTGCTCGTTGGAGGAAAGTATTGACTGATATTTGCCACTACGTATAGTTTTTTCTTATTTTCAAGAGAGTCATCTGTCATGATTTCAAGAATGTCATATACATACCCTAAATCATTTTTACCTTTTGGATCATACGAAATTTTAATGTAACCAGTATCTTTAGGATGAAGTTCCAATGGTGTAATTTTTACGGTTAAATGTTCAGGCAACTTCGAGGGAACGGTAAAATGAATGTTTTTTTTACCATCGTTAAACATTTTAAACTCTTTTGTTATGGACTCTTTCGTAGTTATATTAAAGAGATTTAAATAATCGGATGTAAATCTTAAATTTCCATTCTTAATCGGAAATAAATCAGATGTTGTTTTAGGTTTTGGAAGAACGGTTCCTTTTATAGTAAGCACTTCTACTCCGGCACTTGAGCCAATGGAATAAGATACACTCAAAGTTTTGGTAAAAGCATTAGGACGGTTTGTTGGGTCGTATTGAGCTTTTACATAACCAGTCTTTCCAGGTTCTATTTCTGATCTTGTCCAACTTGGGGTCGTACATCCGCAAGAAGCCTGAACATTGTTAATCGTAATAGGTAAACCAGAAGTATTGGTAAATTTAAATTCATGACTCACCTTCCCATTTTCTTCTTTAATGTTTCCAAAATCGTGAGACGTTTTTTCAAATCCTATCTTGGATGAATTAAGTTTCTCTTGGGCGAAATTTTTAACAGATAAAAATAAGAATGCTGATGCAGTAAAGAAGAAGATATATTTTTTCATGATTCAGGATTATTATTTATAGTTTTTTAATTCTTTTAGTAATAATTCATTTTCTTCGCGTGCTCCTACAGTAATGCGAATACATCCTTCGCACAGCGTAATTTTAGAACGGTTCCGTGTAATGATTTTTTTTTGTATCAAAAAATTATAGATTTTTTCTCCATCTTCTGTTTTTATCAGGATAAAATTGGCATCGGAAGGGTATACTTTTGAAATAAAAGGAATAATTGACAGTTCTTTAAGAAGCAAATCTCTTTGTAAGATAATTTCAGATACCATTTTTTCTTTTTTGGATTGATTCGCCAATGCTTCCAATGCCAATTTCTGTGTAAGTTGATTTATATTATAAGGAGGTTTAATTTTATTTAGCACAGCGATTATTTCTTCAGAAGCATAAGCTGTTCCCAAGCGCAAGCCTGCAAGTCCCCAAGCTTTTGAAAACGTCTGCAGGATTACTAAGTTAGGATGTTTATCTAATTTGGATACAAAGGATTTAGTATAGGAAAAATCAATATAAGCTTCATCAATTACCACAATACCTTGAAATACGTTGGTTATTTTTTCTATGTCTTCCATTTTCATACTATTCCCTGTAGGATTATTCGGAGAACATAGAAAAATCATTTTGGTATGAGAATCTATTGCTGCAAGTACTTTGTCTGTCTGAATTTCAAAGTCGGCAGTCAAGGGTACTTCTTTTACCTTTACATCATTAATGTTGGCACTTACTTCATACATCCCATAAGTAGGAGGAGTGGTAATGACGTTGTCAGAACCAGGCACACATACTGCACGAAAAAGCAAGTCAATTGCTTCATCACTGCCATTGCCCAAGAAAATTTGAGAAGGCTTTACACCTTTTATTTTCGCAAGTTGGTCCTTTACTTCATGTTGAAGAGGATCCGGATACCGGTTATAGTTTTCGTTTGTTACAGATCCAATCGGATTTTCATTGGCATCCAAAAAGACACCTTCGTTTCCCTTATATTCGTCTCTGGCGGAAGAATATGGCTTCGTCTTTTTGATATTTTCTCTGAGTATTGTATTTAACGTAAACAAATTAGTAGGATTTAAGAGTCGCAAATTACGCTATTTTGATGGAAAAACAATTTGAAGTTTTTTTTGGAAATATGCTTGTACTTATTAAATTCATATTAATATTGCATTATAATTTAATGAAAACGTTCAAAAAAACATATACAATTAACGTACCCTTGGATGAAGTGTATGAAGCTCTTGTAGAGCCGGAAATAATAAAAGAGTGGTCTGGATCTGAGGCAGATATGGATATTAAACCAAATGGTACATTCTCTCTTTGGGGAGGTTCGATTCATGGAGTTAATCTTTATATAACTAAAA
>DATHPH010000063.1:0-9097 GCA_035484095.1 Cytophagaceae bacterium
AACCTATAAAATGCATCAATGGTATCGGATTAAACTTAAAGATTCGTTGGATTCAAAAAACATCGTACCACAGAACAATCGAAAGATAATTTCCTATATAGATGAACTCGTTTATTTATCAGCTAAAGTTGAACCGCACAAACTCCCGGCACATTTAAATATTCTGAGCATTTTGGATCCAATCAGTTATAAAAAAGCAATAGAAAAGTTACTGGATTCTGAAGACGATGAAACGCAGCGGATAGCATTATACCAAACCATGGATCTTTGTTTACTAACGGCCATTCCAATATTGGAAGAAGTTCAAAAGTCAAAATTCTTTCCTGTCTTAAGAAACAGAGAACTTATTCGAAAGACATATAATAGACTTAGGGGATCTGAATTCAGGCTTGAAAAAATAAAATATATCGAGCAACTTACCTTTTCAAAAATAATTTCTGAGAGAAGATTCGGCGCTTTACTAGCTGCTTATTCAGATACTTCTATGAAATCAAAATTGCTGAATAAATTATTCAGGGATATCGATTATAAAGTACGTTATAATTCCGTAACTGCCGCTGCAAAATCTTTGACAGCGGATTTGCATAATAATATGATCGAGAAATTAGGCGATCATAGTTATAGTAATGCTGCGGTTTCCGCAATAGTAGCTACTGGCGAAATTATGCTTCCTTTGTTGGAATCAGCTTTTCATCTTACCGGGCAAGAAGAAAAGGTGCAATTGAGAATTATTCAAATATATGGCAGAAATGCTTCTAATGAATCCATAGAACTGTTGACTAAAAAACTTAAGTATACAAACCAAAATATTGTAGTTGCATCAATTGATGCACTCAGTCGATGTGGAGCAACCATTACAGGAGGAATGTCTATACAATTCAGAAGAGGAATTGAAGAAGTATGCCAATTGATAGTATGGAATATGTCTGCTTATAATGATTTAGTGAATCACAAAGCATCGGACTTGTTGATACTTGCCATGAAATCGGAGATACATTATAATTATGATTCCCTGTTTAAATTGTTGGCACTTTTATACGATTCTAAATCCGTGTCGTTGGTAAAAGAAAATATCAAGAGTGGGGATCCGGATAAAACAGAATTCGCCTCCGAACTCCTGGAAGTGTTTGTTGCGGAAGAAATTAAACCTATGTTGCTTCCTATTATCTCTATAGATTCTTATGCAACGATTGTTTATAAAATGAGAGAATATTTTCCGTCAGAACCGATGGTTTTCGAAGAAGTATTGTATGATTTAATTCAGCGCGATTACAAATGGGTAAATCGTTGGACAAAAGCATGTGCGCTTCAAGAGTTGGCACAGACGGGTAAATATAAAAATCAAGATATATTTCTGGCTAACCTTGTTAATCCCGATGCTCTGTTACGTGAAACGGCTGCAGTATTGCTATATAAAATGGATAGTCATTTTTTCAAGAACCATTTGGAAAGATTTAAATTAGAATTTAATTATCATTCGGGAAAAGAAATTATTTCTAAAAATATCCTTTCCGAAATTGCCAATCAGAAATATTCCCCGGCATTAAAATTTGAGATGATTCGTTTTTTGAATCAGGTAAAAGAATTTGAAGAAATTCCTGGAATTATTTTGATGGAATTAGTCAAAATAATGGAACTTACAAATTATAAAAAAAATGAACTGATCGATCGTTTCGAGTCCTTCGATTATTTCGACTACTTTTTAATTCAGGACGGAAGTGTAACGATGAAAATTAATGGTAAGGAAGTAAAAGAATATCAAAAGGGTAGTTTTGTTCATGCTCTTAATTACATTAATTATGAAGAGTATATGATTATTGAATTGCAAGCCTCTGAAAATTGCGCTATTTATAGAATGCAACAAGAAGTTTTTAATGAATTAATCTCTTATTACGATGAAATTCCAAAAGCAATTTTGAAAAATCAATTGGTGAAGGAATCAGTGGAAGAATATACCTTGTAGAAAGTGAAAGAAAAGAAACAACTATATTGTTATATAAACTTACTTGAAAAGGATAATACGATTTCGTCAGGTAAAAAATGGAAGGATATTTTTGTCTCTTATTTGGTACATATTCTGGAAATAAATTATAACATTCAATTAATACTACTTGATAGTAAAGATCAGTTGGACAGCCTTTCGATAAAAGCCGGTTTTGAGCATTTTTTATACCTGGATATTTTGACCAATGAAAATAACCTCTCGGAAAACTCACTGTCCTATCGAAAGGAATGTTATGCTTCTCAATTTAATAAAGTAGAAGTTATAGGGATCGTAAAGGAACCTATAGAATATTCAACGGTCAAAAGTATTGACTTGCGTATTTTTGACTTTTGCCTGATGGATCCGGAAACAGGAACAACGGTAAAATCAGAAGAATTTTTTGGTCAGGATTATTTTACTTTTTTCTTGATAAGGATTTCGGATTTAGCTTTTGAAATTGACTTTCTTTTTTATAATAATAAAGAAAAAAATATCGGGAGTATTTATTTGGCAGAAGCTCCCTGTGAACTTTTATCCGTAAGGTATTCGGTTAAAAAGGAATTAATATGTAAAGGATATAAGGTATTGCCTGAGGTTGCCTTTCCTTCGGAAAGTAATATCTTGAAATTAATGATACAGGAAGATCTTAAAAAATCAACATTGTCTGTACATTTTTTTGGCTCAAATATTTCTACGCCGCATCCTGTTACAGGATTATCAATGGATGTATATCAAAATAATTTAGCCGCTGATTTTTATAAAGAAAGTAAATCAAGTGTTTTGAAAGGAGAACAGGGTGATTCTGATTTTTCTCGCATTATATGGATGCCTGAAAATGTTAGGATTAAAAATGAAAAACAAGGAAAGTTTGTTGAATCTTTAAAACACGAGTATGATTTGTATGCCGGAGCTGATTTTATTAGGTCGTCACCAGAGGATTTAAAAGATATTATTCTTAAAAAAATGAAGGGAATTAAAAATTCGTTTAGCGTCCATAAAGAGAAAGATTCTTCAAGCTCGTTATTTTCAAATGAAGAAATTGAAAAGGATAAAATCTCGATAAAAAAAGAACCTCCGCCAGTTTTTTTAAAAGAAAACAATTAAAACGAATCGGAAAAATTATTTCAACAAATTTTACAGCTATGTTAGTTTCACCAAGTATTGAAGAAAAAAAAGAATTAGTAAATCAATCGAATCCATTTCCAGGTTTGAGGCCATTTAGAATGGAAGAAAGCCATTTGTTCTTCGGCAGGGAAGGGCAAATAGAGGAAGTGGTGAAAAAACTTACCAAAAATAGATTCGTAAGTGTTATAGGTACTTCGGGTATTGGAAAATCTTCTTTTATGTATTGCGGGTTATTACCAGTTTTACATAAAAATCTTCCAACAGTTTATTCTGACAAATGGGAAGTAATTATTAGTCGACCGGGGTTTTCTCCAATCCGTAATTTGGCAAAATCTTTTTCTGAAAAGGAAGCTTTAGAATCAACTTCTCAAGAAATAAGTGAAAATATTTCTTTTCTAACATTGGGAGGAAATTCTATGGGATTGGTTGAATTGGTAAAAAGAAATTATTCGAAGAAAGCCGCTAATTATCTTATTTTTATTGACCAGTTTGAAGAATTATTCCGTTTTCGTCAGAATGATGCGAAGGCACTTGATGAAGCTGCTGCCTTTATTAAGCTTTTAAGCAATGCTGTTGAACAGACGGAAGTCCCTATATATGTACTCCTCACCATGCGTTCTGATTTTATAGGAGACTGTTCTGTTTATCCTGTTTTAACTACACTCATCAACGATAGTCAATTTCTGATTCCACAAATGACACGTGATGAGAAACGCACAGCGATCCTAGGCCCTATCGGAGTGATGAATGGGAAAATTGATGAATATTTTTTGCAGCAAATTCTCAACGATGTGGGTGATAATGCGGATGCACTTCCTATTATGCAGCACGCAATGATGCGCACCTGGGATTATTGGCATACCAATACCGACAGAATGGATTGTATTATGCTTGCGCATTACGAAGCAATAGGTGGAATGCGCAATGCACTTTCGGTACATGCAAACGAGGCGTATACCGATCTCAATGATAGGCAGAAAGAAATATGTGAGAAGATTTTTAAAACCCTTACGGAGAAAGGAGAAGAAGGAGGTAGAGGTGTTCGTCGACCTACTCGTCTTCAGGAAATTGCCTTAATAGCCAATGCTTCTATTAGTGAAGTAATAGAAGTAATCGATCATTTCAGAAGCCCTGGCCGGACCTTGTTAATGCCTCCTTATAATGTAGTGCTTGACGAAAATAGCGTGATTGATATTTCACACGAAAGTTTGATGCGAATTTGGGTGATGCTGAATAAATGGGTGGACGAAGAATCGGAATCAATAAAGTTGTATTTGAGGTTATCGGAGGCGTCAGAATTGCATCAGTTAGGGAAATCAGGACTATGGAGGCCTCCGGATTTGCAAATCGCACTCGCTTGGCAAGAAGATCAAAAACCTTCCAAAGAATGGGGGGTGAGGTATCATTCTGCCTACGAACGCACAATGCTTTTTCTCGATTTTAGTAAGAAGGAATATGAGAAAGAGCAATTGAATAAGGAAAAACTTCAACGCAGGAAAATTCTGTTCATGCGAATTTTTACGTTGATATGTTTGCTAGGGATTGTCGTGGCGTCGCTTTTGGTACTCTATGGTGAACAACAGAAACAAAAGGCAGAAAAACAATCTGCTATTGCAAAGGAACAATCGGAAAAGGCTCAGAAAGCTTCTCTTAAGGCCGCGGAAGAAAGTGAAAAAGCAAAGATTAGTGCTCAAAAAGCAATGGAGCAAGAGAAAATAGCAAGAGAACAAGCTGAGATAGCAAAATTGAGCGAGAAGCGAGCTACAGAACAAAAGCATTTGGCTGAATTGGCAATGCTTGATGCTAAAAAACAACAAAAGTTGGCAAAACAAGCATTGGTATTAGCAAAATCGGAAGAAGAAAAAGCGTACAACCTAAGATTGCTTTCTATTGCTAAATCTATGGCAGTAAAATCTGTCAACCTATCGGATCCAACACAGAAAGGGCTGGTAGCTCAGCAAGCATTTAAATTTAATAAAAAAAATGGAGGGAAAGAATATGATCCCGATATTTACGATGCCCTATACAACGCCGTTAAAAAATTAAAAGATGAATCATTTAATAGTCTTCGTGAACATAAGCAAAATGTTCGTACGTTAGCTTCAACACATAAAGGAAGTTTTGTTTTTTCAGCGGGGAGTGACGGTAAAATTTTAAAATGGAACACGAATCGTACAAAAGATAATTTTACGCTTTTATACGAAAGTCCGCTTACCGTCCACAAGGCGCTTGCTATCAGTTCAGACGAAAAAACGCTGGTTTCTGGTGGCGATTACGCGCATCTTCAGGTTTTCGATCTTTCGCAACCGGGATCAAAACCGAAAATATTGAAAGGAAAAGTTGGAGAAACCTGGTTCTTAAGCTTTACTTATGATAACAATGGAATTATTTCCGGAGGTACCGAGAAGAAAATTTTTTATTGGGACGATAAAACATCCAAAGAAATTTATAGCAGTGAAATAAAAATTAATGCAATTGCCACTAGTCCCAAAAAGAATGTGATTGCTATTGGGAATGCAAAAGGACAAATACTGCTGCTTGATGTAGATAATAAAAATCAGACAACTTTATTGTATGAAGATCCACAAGGAATTCCAATAGTATCAATGGCTTATAATTCTAATGGAAAATTATTGGCAGCAGGAAATGAAAAAGGAACGGTACGTCTGTGGGATATGGCTTCCAATACGCTTATAAATACTTTAAATGGTCATACAGCTCGTGTTAACAATATTCGATTTAGCAATGAGGGTGATAAGTTGGCTACGGGTAGTTTTGATAAAACAGTTCGTATTTGGAATATGTTAAGTATTTATGACCCTCCAATTGTTTTGAAAGATCATGATGACTGGGTTTGGTCAATCACATTTACCCCAAATGGGGATAAAATTATGGCAGGATGCAAAGATAATCTTATTCGGATATGGCCTACCAATATTGATATGTTGGCAAATGTAATCTGTGATAAGATAAATAGAAATATGAATAAAAAGGAATGGATTCAGTTTGTTGCGGAAGATATTTCTTACGAAAAAACTTGTGAAAATCTTGCAAATGGAGAAGGTATAAAATAAAACCTCCTGTCCTATTTGTACAGAATAGTTGGTTAATGTATTATTAAAATGGATTGTTTAAAATAGAAATAATAAAGTAATGAAGTTTTTTAAATTAATTTTTCTTTTGGGATTGGTTGTATTTATAGAAAAGAAAGTTCAAGCTCAGAATAGTTGTCCGCAAACGCTTAAAAAGGCTCAGGACACCTACGATGAAGGTAGGATTAGTGAGGTGCCGGATATATTAGACGGATGTCTGAAAAGTAAAGATGGGTTCACCAAGGTTGAAAAAATAAGTGCCTATAAACTCCTTACCTTGACTTGGCTTTATTTTAACGAACGCACGAAAGCGGAAGAAACCATGCATAATTTTTTAGTATTAAATCCTGAGTATGAAATAAACGAAGCACTTGATCCTACTGAATTTATTAACCTCTATAACAGTTTTCGTACTACACCGGTACTTATTTATGGATTTAAAGTAGGGTTAAACAGGCAAAACATTGGGGTAATAAGAGATTTTAGTCTTGATAATTCTGCTATAAAACGCGGGCAGTATAAATCTGCAATAGGAGAATACGTTGGTTTTAATTTTGAAATTCCTTTACAAAAAAGAATATCCTTACTCACGGAATTGAATATCGTAGGTAAAAGTTATCGTTATACGGATGAAATTTTAGGTTTTGCGAATATAAGCTTTACAGAAAAACAAACCCTTGCTGAAGTACCTGTATTGTTGCATATCAATCTTAGCGAAAAGAAGTTTCAACCCTATATTAATATCGGTGGAACCTTTGGATATTTAATTGCCGATAAAGCTCAGCCGGTAAGGAAAGACAATGTGGATGGTACACAACAAGATGTATCAGGACCGGATATCAATATTTTAAAATTAAGACATAAATTGATTTATAGTGCGTCTATCGGTGCTGGTTTCAAAGTGAAAAATGTAATCAGTAATGGATATTTAATAGTAGATTTGCGTTACAATATTGGCCTTCGCAATGTTGTAAACCCTCATAACAGGACAAGTAACACTGATTTGGTGTATAATTATTTATACGTTGATAATGATTTTAGAATGAACAGTTTCGTTTTTTCAGTAGGCTATGCCTTGCCGAAATATAAACCTAAAATAAAAGTATCAAAGGCGGTGAAGTCGGAACAGTAATATCTGCGAGGTGCAATGGAATTATTCGTAACCATTCTTTTACTAAAAAATAATGTTTAAAATAGAAGAAAGATCCTTTGGCGAATTTTTGATTTACTACTTAAAAAATACCTATACGGGTGAATTTGTAAGTATCTTACCTTCCTTTGGTGGAGCATTGAATCAGGTTACGCTGTGCAAAGGTAATAAGTTATATGAATTATTAGAAGGCAGTAATACCTTTGAAGAATTCATAACCAATGGGAAAGCATATTTTAGAGGAACAAAATTATTTCCTTTTCCCAATCGTTTAAAGGATGGTCAATATTGTATTGAAAACAAGGTTTATCAAGTCGCTATCAACTCATATTTGGAGAACCATGCTATTCATGGGTTAGTGCAAGAAAGTGATTTTAAAGTTTTGGATCAGGTTCAGTTGGAGGAGGAAGCACTTCTCCGGTTGTACTATCAAACTTCCGGAAAGGAAGAAGGGTATCCTTTTAAAGTAAAAATAATTATTGAATACAAACTTGATAAGGATGGGTTCAGTTGTCGCACAACTATTGAAAATAAGGATCAGCAAAATATACCGGTGGGAGACGGATGGCACCCGTATATTAAAACAGGTTCTAAAATAGACGATTGTTTCCTTACACTTTCAGTAGAAGGTTTCTATGAAGTCGACGATAGAAAAATTCCAATAGGGAAAATAATCCAAGAAACCACTTTCTTAACATCTACTCAAATCTCCACTACAAAGTTTGATACATGTTATAAAGGAATTGAAACAACAGATAAAATTCTGAAAACTATACTTGAGGATCCAAACCACAATATTTCAATTGTATTGTGGCAGCTTACAGGAGAGAGGGGGTATAATTATGTTCAGGTATACACTCCTCCTGATAGGAAGAGCATCGCGATTGAACCCATGACCTGCTTGGCAAATGCATTTAATAATTTGGAAGGGTTGATTGTATTAGCGCCAAATGAAAAAGTAGATCTTTTATTTGGGGTAAGGTTAGAATGAGTTAAGAGAAAATTTGATTAGCTTTCTTAAGTTTCAAAAAAAGAGACGAGTGAATATCGGTCTCTTTCTTAATGATTTTTGAAATACAGCTTTTAAAATTACATATTTGCTATCTGGTAGAAGCACAAATTAACGTTTGATGAATGTATTTATGAAAAAAATGGTTTTAGGAGTGATTTTTTTGGTGTCGACAATGTTGATTTCTTGTCATCAGGAAACAAAGTTTGAGAAAATACAGCGAGAGGCGAAGGAAAGGGCAGAAGAAGCAAAGGAAAAGAGCGAAACGGCGAAGGATGAAATGAGGGAGAAGTCCGAAGCAAAATCTCAGGAAGTAAAGAAAGATTCTGACAAAGATCAAAAGAAAAGTAAAAAGAAGTTAAAAGATTTATTTAAAAAGGAGTAAGTAAAGGTTTCTTTTTACTATGTTAATTGGTAATAGATTAGGATGTTTTTTATCTAGCTATTTTATAAAAATAGCTTTAAGACCATTTTTATAAAATGAGAAGGGCTGAGGTTCTTGGGAATTCTATCAAATTTAGGGTTAATTCAGTGTATATCCATCAATTCTACTCTGGCCAATAATGAGTTACAAAGTGAACGAAAGTATAGTCATCTGTTTTTTCTATTTCTTTAGTAGTGTAAGTTTTTAAATATCAATAATTTATGTAATATTGTGTGTACAAATAGATTTGTAACTATTCGTAGAAAAGTTTTATCTTTGGAGGAGTTATGCCATTGGACGAGAAAATTTTTGG
>DATHPH010000064.1:0-1541 GCA_035484095.1 Cytophagaceae bacterium
TTTATAAACATCATACAACTATGAAAAGATATCTTGTAGCAATAATAATGGTTTTGGTGGTAGGAGGTTCTTCTTTTGCTGCAGTAGAAAATTTACCTAAAGGCGGTGGAAAACATACTAGTCATAAAAAAGCAAAAAAGAAAAAATCAGGTTATTTATATAACTTCCAACACTAAGAATATATTTCCCTCTGCATAAATAATTCAGAGGGAATTTTTTGTTCTTAATTTTTCGATTCAATTATTTCTTATTTCTCCTTTAAAATTTTATACCTTCGTAATCTTTAGTCAAATGGATTACGCACAAACCATAGAATTCCTGTTTAATAGTTTTCCTATGTTTGAAAAAACAGGAGGAATGGCGTATAAGCCAGGGCTGGAGAGGATAAGTACTTTGTGTAATTATTTTGGAGACCCTCAAAAAAAAATTAAAACCATTCATGTTGCGGGTACGAACGGAAAAGGAAGTTCCTCTCATTTGATTGCGTCTGTTTTGCAATCTTCAGGTTATAAAACAGGTCTCTACTCTTCTCCTCATTTAAGGGAATTTACAGAAAGAATAAAAATCAATGGTATTGAAATTTCTAAACAGGAAATTACCGATTTCATCAGTCAGAATCTGGATTATTTCAAAAATTTCAACGCCTCTTTTTTTGAAATCACTACGTTAATGGCGTTTTATTTTTTTGAAAAAGAAAAGGTAGATATCGCCGTTATCGAAACCGGTTTGGGTGGACGTCTGGATTCTACCAATATTATTGTACCTGAAATTTCCCTTATCACCAATATAAGTTATGACCATACACAATACCTTGGAGATACTATTGAAAAAATTGCTTTTGAAAAGGCGGGTATTATAAAATCAAATGTCACTGTGGTCATTGGTGAAAAACAAGCTGAAACATCCACCGTATTTGAATCTATTGCTGCCTCCAAAAATGCCCTTTTTATTTATGCAGACGATTTTTGTACACTAAATCAAGTACGATTTACTCAAAGTGGAATGGAAGCAGATTGTATGGTTGGAGAAAAGTTTATAATTGAAAAATTAATTTGTGGTTTAGGTGGGATGTACCAGGAAAAAAACAGCAAAGGTGTTTTAACAGTTTTAACACTTTTGTCTGAAAGGGGATGGAAAATAGAAGAAGAAAATATTCGCGAAGGATTTTTGAAAGTAATCGTAAACACAGGGCTTAAAGGTCGTTGGCAAATCCTTCAGCAACATCCGATGGTGGTGTGTGATACGGCGCATAATGTGGCAGGTATTCGCTATGTGACAGAGCAACTCAAAACCTTGTCGTATCAAAATCTTTATGTAGTATTGGGCATGATGAAGGATAAAGAAATTGATAAAATTCTTACCCTTTTGCCAAAGACGGCATGGTATTTTTATACTCAACCATCATTGGCAAGAGCATTGGATTCAGTAGTTCTTTTTGAAAAAGCAACGGTTGCAGGATTGAAAGGGGAAATCATAAACGACGTTTCAGAAGCTTTGGAAACCGCTAAAAAGAGGGCAGGAAGGGAAGATTTGATTTACGT
>DATHPH010000065.1:0-7254 GCA_035484095.1 Cytophagaceae bacterium
AAACCCCGGTTGTAATAGGCCGAGGCATAATCCGGTTTTAATTCTATTACTTTGCTAAAATCTTCGACTGCACCGTTAAAATCTTTGCGGTCAATCTTAGTAAGACCGTTCTGATAATAGGTGTCTATGGGATCCTGACAATAACTGATTTGTATAGTAAGAATAACTAAGAAGAAGAGTAGAAAATACTTTTTCATTACGGTTAGATTAAGCAACATATTTATTTTAAGCAACAAATTTATGTTCGCTAAGATACTAGTCGTATACCCAAAATCCAAGCGGGCAGCTACGCTCGATATTCGAATGTAGCTGCCCGCTTTTGGGTATAAGGGGCATTGTTAAATAGGTTTTTTTTATGTAAAATACTTTATCCTTTAGCGTATTTTAAGAGATCAATTCCTGGATAATTTTTTCTCCATAGAATGGTTGAAAAATTAGTGCGTTTTATGATTCTCCTAAATTATCTTTCCTTCAAAAGGTCCAGCAAGTATTGTCCGTATCCACTTTTCAATAATGGTTGGGCGATTTTCTCTAATTGCTCTTTATGAATGAAATTCATTCGGTAAGCAATCTCCTCAATGCAACCTACTTTCAGACCCTGTCTTTCTTCAATGACCTGTACAAACTGACTGGCTTGTGTAAGGGAAGCAAATGTTCCGGTATCCAACCAAGCGGTACCTCGGTTAAGTACCCGAACTTGCAATTTGTTTTTCTCAAGATAATACCGATTCACATCTGTGATTTCGTATTCTCCTCTCGGACTAGGTTTTATATTTTTAGCTATTTCTACGACTTCTTTGTCGTAAAAATAGATTCCTGGAACAGCATAATTGGATTTTGGTTGTTTTGGTTTTTCTTCAATCGAAATCGCTTTTTCATTTTTATCAAACTCAACTACTCCATATCGTTCCGGATCATGCACGTGATAGGCAAATACGATTCCTCCCTCCGGATTGAAACAACTCTGGAATAATTCACTGAGCCCTCCTCCGTAAAAAATATTGTCGCCCAGGATTAATGCGGCGGAATCATTGCCCATAAATTTTTCTCCGATCACAAAAGCCTGGGCCAGGCCATTTGGTTGCTCTTGCACGGCGTATTGAAAATTGCACCCCAAATTTTTACCATCCCCTAAAAGTTTTTCAAAATTTGGTAAATCATGAGGCGTAGAAATAATTAAAATTTCCTTAATACCTGCCAACATAAGACAGGATAAAGGATAATAAATCATTGGCTTGTCATAAATGGGCATTAATTGTTTGCTTACCGCCAGTGTCAACGGATGTAAACGTGTGCCAGATCCGCCGGCTAAGATGATTCCTTTCATAATAAATTTTTGACTTTATTTTAAAATATACGGATAGGTAGTTATTTTTTAAAACTATAAAACATGTTTTTATGTATGCCTAAAAACATGTTCGAGATAAAATCAGTTGTTTATCGCTGGTATTGTTTTTCATAATACTTTTGATAATCTCCAGACGTAACATTGTCCAACCAATGTTGGTTTGCGAGGTACCAGTCAATTGTTTTGGAAATACCCTCTTCAAATTGCAAAGAAGGTTTCCATCCCAATTCTTTATTTATTTTGGTAGCGTCAATGGCGTAGCGCATATCATGTCCGGCACGATCCGTCACGTACGTTATTAGTTTTTCTGATTCTCCCGGTGTTCTTCCCAGTTTGCCGTCCATTACTTTACAAACTAGTTTAATAAGATCAATATTTTTCCACTCATTAAATCCACCGATGTTATAGGTTTCACCGTTTTTGCCATGATGAAAAACAGTATCAATGGCACGGGCGTGGTCTACAACATAAAGCCAGTCGCGCACATTTTCGCCTTTGCCATATACAGGAAGTGGTTTATTAGTTCGTATGTTGTTTAAGAAAAGAGGAATCAGTTTTTCAGGAAACTGATTAGGGCCATAATTGTTAGAACAGTTAGAAATCACCACTGGAATTTTGTAAGTGTTGTGATAGGCTCTTACAAAATGATCGGAAGAAGCTTTTGAAGCCGAATATGGCGACTGAGGATCGTAAGCAGTGGATTCTGTGAAAAATCCACCATCGTGCAAAGAACCGTATACTTCGTCTGTAGAAACATGATAAAAAAGGTGGTTTGTCATTGAATTACCGGAAGTAAGCCATAATTTTTTTGCAGCATTGAGCAAATTAACCGTGCCTACTACATTGGTCATTACAAATTCCAAAGGGTTTGTAATAGATCGGTCTACATGTGATTCTGCCGCTAAGTGAATAATCGAATCAAATTGATATTTTGTAAAAATTTTTTCCAAAAAGGCCGCATCTACCAAATCCCCTTTTAAAAAGGTATAATTTGGAGCATTTTCTATATCTGTAAGGTTTTGCAGATTACCAGCATAAGTTAGATTATCAAGATTATATATTTGGTAGTCCGGATAATGGTTTATAAACAGGCGCACAACGTGTGACCCAATAAATCCTGCCCCTCCGGTGATAAGAATGCTCTTCCTTGAATTTTCCATTTAATCTTATTTTCCTTTGTATTTCTTTGTTTTAAAAAACTCTTTTCAATACTATAATGACCTCTAATATACCTTTTTCGTATAATATAGGAAACGATTATTTTATTGTTTGGTAAACAGTTATTTTGTTATCTTTAATCGGTTAATTATTAGCAAGCTTTATACTATTTCTTTTTAACAACAAACATGATTGGAATTATAATGGGCAGCCAGTCTGACCTGAAAGTGATGAAAGGGGCAGCAGACTTCTTGGAGCAAATGGGAATAAAATTTGAACTTACCGTAGTTTCGGCTCACCGGACCCCTGAACGAATGGTCGAATATGCCAAGACGGCAAGAGAAAGAGGGCTGAACGTAATCATAGCAGGAGCTGGTGGTGCCGCTCATCTTCCGGGAATGGTAGCATCGCTGACAACACTTCCTGTAATTGGAGTACCTATCAAATCCAGCAATTCCATTGATGGTTGGGATTCGGTACTTTCTATTCTTCAAATGCCCGGAGGCGTACCAGTGGCTACAGTAGCACTTGACGGTTCGTTGAATGCCGGAATTCTTGCCGCACAAATTTTAGGCACCTTCAACAAAGAAATAGAGTCCAAGCTGGAGCACTACAAGGTTGATTTAAAAAATAAAGTATTGGGGGCAGTAAAAGAAATAGAAAACCACGGATACAAAAACAGTTAAATCCTTTAGTTATATAGTCCCATGCAAAAACTACTTTTACCTCTTTTGTTGTTATTTGTTTCATTGGTTTCTTATGCTCAAAAACCCCAATGGGCTTGTAAGGTAGTATCCACAGACGATCCGAATACAAAAACCTTTTCACCAAAAGAAATTTTAAATATTCCGGATGCCTATCCAAGCGGTGCGTATAGCGATGGGTATGCCTATTGCATCGGTTACACGTATGAAAAAAACACCCCTACAAGCATTCCGGATATAAAATTTAAACTGGAGTTTTGCAACCCAATGATAGCCCAACAGATTCTTATTGTAGAAAGCTATAAACCAGGAACAATCACAAAAGTTGAGATAGAAGAAACGAATGGCAAAACAAAGGTCGTATATAAGGCAAAGGCCGGATCTATCAGCGATCCTCACAGGTTACTTTATATTCCATTTGAGAAGACCGCAAACCCGGTTCGATATGTTACTATAGAATCTTCGCCCGGGGCCGTACCTGATGTAAACTGTTTGGATGGCGTAGCCCTTTGTCCTACCAAAAATCCTGTAGACATTAAAATTAATCTTGGAGCCGACCTTCATTTCATTTCTCCTGCAACACCTCTTCCTTTTGACGTAAATACTCCGTATAACGATGTTCTACCGGTTATTTCGCCCGATGGAAAGACGTTGTACTACGATCGAAAAGACGATCCTCAAAACGTCCCAAATCCAAACAACTCTAAAGACATACACGACGATATTTACATCAGTCAAAAAGATGATAATGGAAATTGGAGTTCTGCTATTAATATCGGGAAACCACTTAATAACTGGTCGCATAACTTTGTAAACTCTACTTCTCCTGACGGCAATTCGCTTGTATTGGCCAATACGTATAATGCCGATGGAAGTCCTAAAGGGAAAGGGGCTTCTGTTACGAGAAGGATTAAGGGAGACAAGTGGTCTAATCCCGATTCCATTAAAATTACAGGCTTTAATAATAACAATCATTTTGTATCCTTCTTTATGTCGAACAATAATAGTGTATTATTGATGTCTATTGAGGATGATGATTCTTATGGAGAGAAAGATATCTGCGTTAGTTTTATTCAAAAGGACGGAAGTTGGTCAAAGCCTATGAATGTTGGAGCAGATATAAATACCAATTTGGAGGAGTATTCTCCTGTACTAGCCGCAGACAACCTAACGATGTATTTTTGCTCAAAAGGGCATTATGGATATGGTGGTTTGGATATTTTTGTAACAAAACGTTTGGACGATAGTTGGAAAAAATGGTCTACCCCAATTAATCTTGGTCCGCAAATAAATAACCATGATAATAACATGGGGTTTTCTATTCCCGCATCAGGGAAAGAAGTGTATACTTACAGCTGGAATAGTAGTGATATGAAGTCTGATATTTACATTACCCAACTTGGGAATGCTGCTTCTATAAAGCCCGAGGCGGTTTATCTGGTTTCCGGAACGGTATACGATGCCAAAACCAAAAAACCATTACACGCCGACATCTTATACGAGCTTCTTCCAGACGGTACACAAGCAGGAACCGCCAGTTCGGATCCTGATGACGGTGGCTATAAAATAGTCTTACCGGTTGGAAATCATTATGGGTATTTCGCACAAGCCCCTGGATATATGGCAGTACACGAAAATCTAGACATTCCGGAAGCTTCCTCCTATACCGAATACCATAAAGATTTATACCTGGTTCCTTTGGAAACCGGACAGACGATCACCCTTAATAACGTCTTTTTTGAACAAAGTAAGTCTGTATTATTAGCATCCTCTTACCCTGAACTTGACCGAATGGCCGATATTTTAAAAGCCAATCCTAGTCTGGAAATCCGAATAGACGGCCACACGGATAATGTGGGCGATGCAAAGAAAGATTTGATTCTTTCACAGGAAAGAGTTGATGTCGTAAAAAACTATATGATACAAAAGGGGATTAGTGCCAGACGTATGACCACAAAAGCGTTTGGAGGTACTAAACCAATTGCAAGTAATGCAACCGAACAAACCAGAAAATTGAACCGAAGGGTTGAATTTACAATTCTAAAACATTAATAAACAACCAGATTTATTTTCTAACCACTTAACTCCCAAATCAAGTGATATTATTGGACAATCTTTTGAGCGTAGGCTCTCTTCTAAGTTTTCTTACGTTAACGGTAATGGAAATAGTACTAGGAATTGACAACATCATTTTCATTTCGATTTTATCCAATAGAATCGAACCAATCTACCAAAACCGGGTACGTGTGCTTGGGCTGAGTTTGGCGTTAGTAGTGAGATTAATTTTGTTGGGATTGTTGACTAAAATCACTCATGTAGAAAAGAGTTTATTTACAATTGCAGGAATTGATTTTGCTATCAAACAATTAATTTTTCTTGCGGGGGGATTATTTCTTATATATAAAAGTACAACGGAGATACATGCCAGTATCAGCGGAGATGATGACTCAAAAGCTAGTGGCCAGGGAAAAATTTCCATTGGATCGGCAATCATTCAAATAATTTTGCTTGATCTGGTTTTTTCTTTTGATTCAATTCTCACAGCAGTGGGTCTTTCCGGAGAAATGATTATAATGTCTTTGGCGGTTTTTATTTCCATGTTGATTATGTTGTTTGCTTCTAAAGGGATTAGCACTTTTATTCACGGAAACCCAACCGTAAAAGTGTTAGCACTTTCTTTTTTAATGACGATAGGCATCATGTTAGTAGCAGAGGCGTTCCACAAAGAAATACCAAAGGGGTATATTTATTATTCGCTTGCTTTTTCTCTCGCAGTAGAAATGTTAAATCTAAGAGCAAAGAAGAAAAAGGCGTCTGAAAAAGCCTAAAAAGTGCTTTTTTGTCTAAAAATTTGGGAAATTTGCAACCTGTCAGTGCTGTTGTGCGTAGAAATTTTGTATTGTTTTTAACCCTTACTTACCTTTTGTATGATAAAACGAATTTTACTCTTTTGTGTTGGAATCTGCTTGGTTCTTTCGACACAGGCACAAAATAAAAATGCCGCCAATTACAACAATAAAATTATTGACATTCAGTATAAGTTGGTACCTGATGTTGTAAAATTTTTCCGTGCCATGGAAGGAGGTAGTTTAACTGATCTTAAAACCATGAAAGAAGTACTTTCCAAGGATTTTGAGAAGGCTCTTAAAAAGATAAATCAAATGAAAGCTTTTGAAGGCGATATTAAACTTAGAGATGCCGCACTTGACTGGTTTAATCTTTATAAATCCAGTTTGGATAGTGAATACAATCACATATTGGAATTGGCGGCTAAACCTAAAGACAAACGTACTAGTGATGAAACGGCCAAACTTAAAAAACTTGCCGAGGATTTGATAAGTAAAGAAACTGTCGTGGATGAGAAATTTCAGGCGGCTCAACTTGAATTTTCAAAAAAGCACAATCTTGAATTAAAAGAATATCCAATAGGTCACAAATAAAATAATTCTACTTAGATAAGATTACCACATTTATGAAAAAGACAGCCCTTCTCTTTATTACTGTTTTGCTAACCATTATCACCTTGGATTCATGTGTAAGAGCCAATCCACATTGTAAAAAAGCACATAAGAACATTAAGAAAATGCACCTGAATAACTGGTAATTTCTTAATCGGATATAGGTTTTGAACCTTCATCATAAAACATGCGAGCGAACAATCCTCTTGTTTTAGTAAAGTATTATTCACTGAGGCAGCAAAGGAGTACTATTCCTCATCCGTTGCCTATACACTATTAACGTGGACAAACGATTAGAATTATTTCAAAGTAAAATACGAATTAAAGACATTGCTGAACGGGCAAATGTATCGATTGGAACAGTAGACAGAGTGCTGCATAACCGAGGAGAGGTTTCAAAGGAAACAAAAGCGCTCATTCATAAAATAATTGAGGATTTGGAATACAAACCAAACGTTATTGCCAGTGCTTTGGCAATGAAAAAAACGTTTCGCATAGGGTTATTGCTTCCATTACCAACAGAAAAGGATTCTTATTGGAAATTGCATTTGAATGGTATTGAAAATGCAGTAAATGAAATAAGCTA
>DATHPH010000066.1:0-10000 GCA_035484095.1 Cytophagaceae bacterium
ATGAAATCAAGGAGATGATGGAAACTGAAATTGTATCCAGGTATTATTTACAAAAGGGTTTAATAGAATCTTCCTTTGACGATGATGAAGATATTCAAGCTGCGTTGAAAATATTGAATAATTCATCCGCCTACTCTGAAATCTTATCAAAATAATTCTATCTAAAATTTAAATACAAAAATTCAACGATAAGAAATCGATGCGATTTCTTATTTTATTGAAATAATGTGAAGTGGAAATTCTAAATTTTAATTAATGCTTACTTTTTTCTTTTTAATGTTGGCTGGAATAGTAGGAGGTTTTATTGCCGGCTTAATTGGTATAGGGGGAGGTATCGTATATGTTTTTGTTATTCCAATTGCCCTGAAGTTGATGGGTGTACCCGATGCTGAAATAGCCCAGTATACAGTGGCGAATTCCATATTTGCCATTTTCTTTGCTTCTGCTTCGGCAAATTATGCACTCGTGAAGCTGAAAAATTTTCATTATAGGCCGGTGCTTATTACCAGTTTATTTTCCATTATTTCATCGCTGCTCACGTTGGCATTTATTGTAAATACTGATTGGTACAGTGTAAAAAAATTTAATTTAGTGGTGGTTCTGTTGTTGATTTATATGTTAATTTTTACATTGATTAGTGCGAAAAAAAACTACCGCTTCCCCTTGAAAAAAATTAAAATATGGCAGTTCGGACTTGTTGGACTAAGTAGCGGGTTGGTAGCTTCTGTATCAGGGTTGGGTGGTGGAATTGTAATCATACCTTTACTAAATTCTGTGATGAAAGTGGACATTAAAAAATCCAGTTCTATTTCATCGGGTGTTATTATGGTTACATCGTTGGTGATGACAATGTTTAATCTTATGGAAGAAACTCGTTTTCCATTTAGTAACTATAACATGGGCTACATTGTTTTCCCAATAGGCTTGGTGTTAGCAGCCGGAGTGATATTTTCATCTCCATTTGGGGTTCGCACCGCAGCGAAAGCAAGTCCGAAAACGATTAGTTATATTTACGCATCCATTTTAGGAATTGTAATAAGTAAAAAAGTGATAGAATTAATCTTTATTTACAAATAATGCCTTTATTATTATCCATAGAGACTTCTACGAAAGTATGTTCGGTAGCATTGAACAAAGGACAGCAGCTTTTGGGCTCTTCTGAAATTCTGATTGAAAAATCGCATTCTAAATTCATCACTCAATTAATTGAAAACCTTTTTGTGTATGCGGGAGAAAAAATGAATGATTTGGATGCAGTCGCAGTTTCAAAAGGGCCTGGATCCTATACCGGTCTTCGGATTGGAGTTTCTACTGCCAAAGGATTGTGTTATGCGTTGGATAAACCATTAATTTCAGTAAGTACGCTCGCCTCGATGGCTTATGAAGTAAATAAATATAATACGTCAAAAGCTCTTTTATGTCCCATGATTGATGCACGTCGAATGGAAGTATATTGTGCTGTATACGATACTTCTTTGAATTGCAAAGAGGAGGTAACGGCAAAAGTAATGCAAGAAGATTCATTTAAAGAGCTATTGGCAAATCAACCTGTTTTGTTTTTTGGAGATGGGTCTCAAAAATGTGTACCTCTTTTTGGGGAAAATAAAAATGCTATTTTTATAAAGGATATTTATCCTTCGTCTGTAAACATTGGAACGTTGGCGTTAAAAGCGTTTGAAGAAGGAAAATTCGAAGATATAGCTTATTTCGAACCTTTTTATTTGAAGGATTTTGTCCGATTTGGAGGCTGAGCAAATACTGAGAAGTAAAGAGTTTAGAAATTTGTGAAATTGGTTTTCCGATATTCGGATTTATTATCTTTAAAATGGAAATCTCTAACGGAGGAAAATAAGTTATAAATAGAATTTTTTTCTCTTGATAAGATTCTCGACCGGATCCGTCACTAAATACCGAATCGATTTTCCTTCTTTAATGGTGCTTCTAATGTAGGTAGCAGAAATGTCAAGCAGAGGAGCAGGGATAAATTTTATTTTTGGATGGTTGGCGAGCTCGGTACTTTCTGTTTTAGGTCTTGGGTATACATACAGTTCGTAGTATTCCAGAATTTTATCATTATTTTTCCATTTTGGAAACGAGCATAAATTGTCTTCCCCTATTATTAAAACAAATTGATGTTGGGGGTAAGTTGCCGATAAGTGAGTAAGGGTATCAATGGTATAGCTTGGACGTGGCAGTTGAAATTCGACATCTGAAACTTTCAGTTTATAACTATCCTGAATCGCTAAACTTACCATTTCATAACGGTCGAATTCATGAAGAAGTCCGCTGTTTTTTTTAAGCGGATTTTGTGGTGAAACCACCAGCCATACTTCCTGCAAGTCGGTATTCTCCGCCATTGTATTGGCAATAATAAGATGTCCAATATGAATGGGGTTAAACGAACCGAAAAATAAACCAATCTTCATTTTTGAATGTTTGATTCCTGAATTTAACGATGGGATACCTAAACGCTGTATCCTCCATCCACATTTAACACCGTGCCCGTGATATAAGAAGCTTCTTCTGAAGCCAGGAAAAAGTAGGCATCTGCAATATCTTTTGCAGTCCCAATTTTTCTCGCAGGGATTTTTTCCTTGATGGATTTTAATACCATCAAGGTATTTTTAGTAATGTATTCACTTTCGATATAACCGGGGGCAATAGTATTGACGGTAATGTTGTGCTTACTCAGTTCAAGTGCCCATATTTTAGAAATTCCGATCACGCCATTTTTCACGGCAGTATAATTTGCTTGATTGATATCTCCGTATAATCCAAGCAATGCAGTAGTATTAAGAATTCGTCCGAAGCTATTGAGAAGCATATAAGGAGAAACGGCCTTGATGCAATTCATTACACCATGAAGACTTTTATCAATCATTTTTTGCCAGTCAGCTTCGTTATTTTCATAACTTCCGGCAGCATTATTTATAAGGATGTCAATGCGTTTATATTTTTCGTAGATTTCCTTTGCTCGTCTTTCAGTATTCTCAAGAGAAGTAATATCCGTCTTAAGGAAATCGACGGTAAGTTTCTGAGCTTTTAATTGTGCAAGTACAATTTTCCCTTTTTGTTCGTCTGTATCCCAAAGAAAAACTCTAGCCCCATTTTGACAAAATTTTTGAATAGCCGCTGCTGTGATGGCATCGGCGCTACCGCTAATAATAACAATTTTGTGTTCCGCTTTTCTCATGAGATACATGATATGGATAGAAGGAATCCAATCCCAAAACTGAAAACAAAAATTAAAGTAGTGATAGCCATTTGTTTCAGATAAGGATCAAGGTTTTTGGAATCCAATGTTTTTACTTTTACAATATTAAGGATTAAAAGCGGAACTGAAATTAAAAAAAGTAATTGCCACAGACTTTTATAGGTAAGAATAGTAAATACTAGTGTACAAAGGAATCCTGTTAAAAGAAGTGCCATGTGGTACCAAACAGCTTTTTCCTTACCCAAGCGCATTGGTATAGTTTTTTTGCCCGCTTCGGCATCCGATTCGATGTCTCGTATATTGTTAATGTTTAAAACACCTGTAGCAAATAAACCACAAGAAGTAGCGGGTAATAGTATTTCAAGGTAAATAGTTCTTGTTTGAAGAAAAAAGCTTCCACAAACAGCTACCCATCCAAAGAAAATAAGTACTGAAATGTCTCCCAAACCTGAGTACCCATAGGGGTTTTTGCCGGCCGTATATTTTATGGAAGCTACAATTGCCAGTATTCCTAAAACCAGAAAAAAACCAAATGTATTAAACGATTGAAAGGTCGAACTAATGTAAAGCAAATAGAGTCCTGATGCAAATGATAGAAAGGCAAATAATACAATGGCATTTTTCATGACTGCAGGGCTTATGGCTCCGGATTGTACAGAACGTTCAGGTCCGATGCGACCTGTAAGATCTGCCCCGTTCATATAATCTCCGTAATCATTGGCAAGGTTGGAAAGAATCTGTAATAAAACAGTTGTAAGAATACACAGCAAGAAAATTTCTATCTTAAAATTTTTATATCCGGCAGCCAAAAAACCTCCCATGCTTATACTGGCAAGGGCAAGGGGAAGGGTTCGAAGACGGAAGGCTTTTAGCCAAGCATTGTAGGGAATTGATTTTGCCATTTTAGGATACTTGTTTCACTTTGTAAGAAACCAGAATGCAAGCAACGGTGGCTATAATAGCGACGATGCCACACGTGCCAAAATTAACAAGAGAACCATCGGCAGCATTTGTTACTACAACTCCTGCAATCCCTACTGCGAGCGAAGATCCTAATTGTTGTACAGATGAATTTATACTCATGAAACTTCCTCTCTGTCGCACATCAATACTGGAGGTAATCATTGACATAGCAGGAACAAAGCGAGCTCCAAAGAAAACGAAAAACAAGCTGCTCATAGATAATGTATATAAATAGCTTGAAGGCGGTAAATGTGTCATAATATAGATTGGTACGATCGAAATGATTGCCGCAATTACAAATACTTTTTGTTTCCCAAACTTATCCGCAAGTCTTCCCGTGGTTGGTCCTGAAACAACAGTAGCCAATCCTCCGAAAATATACACTAAACCAAGATCTTCCATCTTTATTCCTACATTTCGTACCAAATAATCACTCAAGAAAGGTACGACGGTTAGACCAGCCATCATTAACAACATCATAAATAAAAATGACCACCGAACATTCGCATTTTTAAAGAGATTGAGGATGTTTTCAAGAGGAGGTTTCTTATTCGGATTATTTAAATGGGAAGTAACGGAAGGCATAAAAAACCAAACACCTATCAAAACTATAAAGCTCAAAATGGTTAATAAATAAAAGGGTGCATGCCAGTTTATTGTCACTGCCAGATAGATGCCCGAAGGGATTCCTATAACAGATGCAGCCGAAAAGGCAGCCATGACAATACCCGTAGCTCTTCCTCTTCTTTCTTGGGGAACCACATCTCCTACGATAGACAATATGATAGAACCCAATACACCTCCAAAACCGCCTGCCAAAGTTCGGGCAACCATGAAACTGTAATAGTCGTTGGAAATAGCACAGGCTAGATTACTTAAAGTGAAACCAGTATACAAAAATAACAGTGCTCTTCGTCTGTCAAATTTGTCAATAAAAAATGCGCCTACTATTCCAGCCAAAGCAGCACTAAGCGTGTAAGATGAAAGGAGAAACCCAAATTGTTTTGAACTTATAAATAGTACGTCTCTTAATTTTGTTCCCAGGGGAGCCATAACAACAAAGTCCATAATATGGGTAAAATTGACGGCAGCTAATATCAAGAGTACTAAATTCTCATTTATTTTTGCTGGTGTTAAGGCTTTTTTTTCTTCTAAAATCATACTATTTTTTAAAAATTTTGATCAACATTTTTTTCGTATTTTTTTTCTTCCTGAACCGTTGCAATTGTAACAAATGATTTTCTCTTTAAGTTTTCCGTCACAAGCAGTACAACGAATTATTTTCTCTCCTGCACACCGATGACAGGTATGGTAATTATTCCCAAAATTGTTTGACGTAGTAACCACACCATTTCCTTTACAAACCGGACATATTTCGATTCCTCGTCCTTTGCAACTCCTGCAATGAATTTCAATGGTAGAATCACCAAAGCATACATCACATACTACGTAGACATCTTTATAACCTGTTTCTTTACAGTCTAATAACTCTAAAGATTCTTTCGCTTTAACAGAAAATTTACCGGTATCTCCTTGTAACACCAAGTATTTATGCAATGCAGCTTTACTTTGAGGATATTTTCCCAAATGAAGTAAGGTATATCCATAGAAATAGGCCAGTTCGTCTGGAACAGGAACTTGCAGGGTAACTATTTTTTTAAAAAAATCATTCGCCTCAGAAAATTTATTTTCTTCTATTTTCACTTTTGCCGAAGCGAAATACCGCTTTGCCAATGTATCTTTTGGGAGTTGGCCATAAGATACATCATTGCTGAAAATCAGATGAAAGAGCGTACAGACGAAAACAAAATACCTCATGCAAAATCTACTTTGTATGACTACAATATAACTGAAAAACGTTATATAAGGTAAGTACCTAAATCAATTATTTTCCCCTCCGAGAAGTTGAAATCACCTTCTTTAGCTGTATCTATATTGTCAGTTACATAACTTTCAAAGTATTGATGGTTGTTTTTGTATACTTTAAAATAAAGGTCCGGAAATTCTTCAAGTGGGCTGTCTGCCGATTTTATCTTGTCAAGATCAAATTTTATCTCGACCGATCCTTCTTTGTCAGGACTCGCCTCTCCAAGGAAGTCGTCCGATAAAAGATCTTTATCGTAAAGCTTTACAGAAATAGATTCACCTGTCATCGGAATGCCAGTTCCTTTCTCAATAAGTTTTATTTTAGTATGAATGAAGATTCCCATTAGTTATAAGTTTTTGTAAATATAACAATAAAGAAGAATTAAAAATAAATCTCATCTTCTGTCAAAACTTAGTTTTTCATTTTTTTTTAATTCCTCTAAGGTGAAACAAACCACGAGCGTACATGGAAATCATTTCTTATAATGCTAAGGCTATTGGTTGTCTGGTGGGAAGAGGCTATATAATGATAATGGAAGGATGATGGCGATTTTTATCAGGAGATACGAAGGTTGTTTAAAAAATATTTTCTTCATTAAGTTTTTCATGGTATCGTTGAGCATTTTCTTTATGCTCTTCATAGGTCTCGGCGAAAAGATGTCCACCGGAAAGGTCGTGGTTGGCGCAGAAATATAAGTAGTCGTGGCCGTCATATTCCAACACTTTATCTATTACCCAAATAGGTACTATATAAATCGGTCCAGGCGGCATGCCTTTATTTTTGTATGTATTGTATGGTGAGTTCACATTTTTGTCTTTAAATAAAACTCTTCGACTGCCAAATTTTTTTGTGGCATATATTAAAGTGGGGTCAGATTCTAATCTCATGTTTTTTTGGATTCTATTCAAATAAACACCAGCGATGAGTGGCATTTCGTCTTCTTGCTTTGTTTCAGAATAAACAATTGATGAAAGTATAAAAACTTCTGTTGGTTTTAGTCCCATATCATCTGCTTGCTCCAGGCGGCTATCATTCCAGAACAGCAGATATTCCTGGTACAACCTTTTTAATAAATCTTCGGCAGTAGAGCTTTTATATATTCTGTAATTTCTGGGTAAAAAAATACTAAAAACGGACTCCTTATTGAATCCACCGAGCTCTTTTACGAATTTTTTATCGTTGAGCAATTTCCAGACGTCATCCGGATGAATTTGCGTGCCTTGGCAAAGTGTTTTCACCAAGCTGTTTCGACTTTGTACCGATGGAAGACTTACCAATGTGGTAGGTTTGGGTTTAAAAGTCTTAAAATGGTTAATTAATTTCAGATTATTCCAATCATTTTTTAATTCATACAAGCCCGGTTTTACAACATCAAGTTTTTGGATGTAAGCCATGATTTTAAACGATAATCGGCTTTTGATATACCCTCTTTTTTTGAGCGAATCTCCAATTATTTCAGGTGTGGACGTTTTTGGTACAAAAAAGTAATACGTTGTAGCATTGATAGTAACATTAGCTCCTATAGATACTTTGTAGGCAATATAAAAAGTTGCCAAAACGAAAGCAATAAGAGCAATTTTTGTTTTGATACCGCTTGTTATTGGGAAGGCCATACATTTTACTATTAATCCAAAGTTACTAGATTTTGTCTTTATTAAAAAGCCAGGTGCTATTTTGGTGGGAAATGGTGTGCTCCAAAAAGAAAGAACAATTTATTACAATGATATAATTGTTGGAAAAATCTTTACTTATACTACACGAATGTATTGATTTTATTCATACAAAATAAAATAGATCGTTGCGTTGTTAAATCTATTTTGTCAAAAAAAGGCATAGTGTTTTAAATAGCGTTCCATCAGCAATTACGCAACCGGTTTGCAACATTTCAAAAAGTTCAGACGCTCTATTTTGTTTGTAAATCTTTTCTGTCGTAAATACTTTTATCGAAGAAGGAGGGTTGATCGCTGCGTTTTTTATAAAAGCGTTGTCAGTAAAATCAACGTTTTCAGAATTTGAAACAGACATAGTTACCACAACTAATTTATCAGGCTGGCATTGAAACGCATAAACAGAATTTTTATCTCTGTATTCCATGTAGTTTATTTTTTTAAGAATACGTTCGAACACAGCATCACTAAAAGACTCAATAATTTTTTCTGCTGCAGAAATATCGTTTGTTTTTTGCTTTAGCCAATCTTCCGCTGTAATGCCATTTAGCACCAAATAATTGATAAATTCTTTTTCTAATTCTTCTAATTCAATATTTGTTAAAAGGCGATACTTTGGCATTAGGTGTATTTTTTGCAAAAATAGAAAAACAATTCAAAGTTTAGTAGGAATTTCCCTTTTGCAAATCATTATGAAAGGTTTCGTAATTTGTATTATATCTTTGCATATAAATAATAATACAATATAGTTATAGAACGAATGGTATCATTTATTTTAATGCAATGGATTGTTTGGGCTGTAGAATAGATGTTCAAAATCTTTGTTTGACAACATTGAATGAAAGAAAAGACTAAAAGAGAAGAAATAGCAGATAAAGCGGCAAAATCAACCTTGACGGGTATCGTTTTGAGCGTTTTATTAGTATTTGTGAAAGGAATTGTAGGGATTGTTGGCAGTTCGTATGCATTAGTAGCAGATGCCATTGAGTCGGCGTCAGATGTAGTGACCTCTCTGATTCTTTGGTTTGGAATTAAAATAGCAGCTCGAAACCCGGATAAAAATCATCCATACGGACATGGTAAAGCAGAGCCAATTGCAGCGATCGTAGTAGCATTTTTTTTAGCGGGAGCGGCCGTTTTAATTGCGGTTCAGAGTATTGAGAATATGTTGTCTCCTCATGATATTCCAGCCCCATTCACTTTATGGGTGTTAGCTCTAGTGGTTATAGGAAAAGAATTGTTATTCCGGTATGTTATTAAAGTGGGGAAAGAAACAGAAAGTAACGCAGTAAAAGCAGACGCTTGGCATCATAGAAGTGATGCTATTACTTCTGCAGCAGCTTTTATTGGAATTAGTATTGCTTTGTGGGGCGGACGCGGATACGAAGCAGCCGACGATTGGGCAGCATTCTTTTCTTCTTTCGTCATTATTGTAAATGCATACTTCATTTTTAAACCGGCGCTGGGAGAGATAATGGATGTAGCCCCACCAAAGGAAATGATTGAAAGAATGATTTTTGTAGCACAAACAGTAGAGGGTGTCTTTGATGTTGAAAAGTGTTTGGTGAGAAAGATGGGATTTGAGTATTTTTCAGATATGCATATAAAAGTCAATGGGAATCTTTCGGTATCTGAAGGTCATCGCATAGCACATAAAGTTAAAGAAGCATTGGTAAAGGATAATGATAAAATCTTTGATGTCCTTATTCATATTGAGCCATATTAAAAGTAAGATAGATGGTTAAATAAGAAGGTGCAATGCAACTATTTCGGGGCAATGATTTGTTCTCTGTAACAAATAGGTAGCATTAGCTAAATCTCTGGATGGGGATGTGTAGGTAATGATGATAGAAAGCAGTTTAAATAGTGAAATGTAAACAGCAGATTTTAGACAACGAATGGTGTAAATATCAATGATTTTATAAAAATGGAAGATGAAATTATCAACAGAGTGGCCGGTAGCGCACTTATTACATTTAATTTGGAAGACTATTACCATAGTGGAGAGCGGCTTATATTTGATATAAAAGATCTTTTGTACCAAGAGCTCTTATTAAGGGAAAAAGATTTCAGGGATTTTATAAGGAACCATGATTGGAGTCAATATCAAGGTAAGAATGTTGGAATTGTTTGTACATCAGAGGCAATCGTTCCTACTTGGGCTTATATGTTGTTGGCTACTAAATTGGAGCCGTTTGTAAATAAAGTAATATATGGAGATTTGGAGAAATTAGAACAGGCTTTATATCAACAGGCATTGGTTAAAATTGATCCTGAAACCTATCGAAA
>DATHPH010000067.1:0-13104 GCA_035484095.1 Cytophagaceae bacterium
AAATTGCCCATAAATTTGCTGAAGCAATAGGAAACGTGCAAAATGCTGAGTTGTATGCTGTAGCATCCAGAAATGAAAATTTGGCTCGGGTGTTTGCGGCTCAATATAAAGCCTCTTTTTTTTATGGAAATTATGAAGCGATGGTTTGTAATCCCAACCTCGACATTGTATACATCGCGACGCCCCATGCTTTTCATAAAGAACATACGCTGCTTTGTCTGAATCACAAAAAAGCGGTACTCTGTGAGAAACCACTGGCGCATAAATACGAAGATGTTAAAAGTATGATTCAAACTGCTTCTGACAATCAAGTATTATTGATAGAAGCCATGTGGAGTCGATTTTTACCTCCTATAAACAAAGCACTGCAATTAATCAACGAGGATGAAATTGGAGAGGTGGAAAAGATAACCGCCGATTTTGGATTTAAGTCCATTTATGACGCAAAAAGTCGCTTATACGATAAGATGCTTGGAGGCGGTTCATTGTTGGATGTTGGTGTTTATCCATTGTTTTTGGCGTTAGTAGTTTTAGGAGAACCATTAGGATGTAACGCCTCTGCAGTACTTACAGAAACTGGTGTGGACGAAGAATGTTATTTTCATTTACAATATGCAAATGCAACCGCAGCGTTAATGTCTTCCATCGTGAAGGATACAAAACGAGAAGCAGTGATCTTGGGGAAAAAAGGAAGTATACGTTTTGTATCTCCTTGGTATAGACAAACCACTCTTATTTTAGAAAAACAAAATGGTACCATGAAAGAGTTTCACTTTGATTATTCAGGAAATGGCTTTGAATATCAAATAAGAGAAGCAATGAAGTGTTTGGAACAAGGTAAAATAGAAAGCGAATTGATGCCTCACCATTTTAGTTTATTGCAAAGTAAAATTTTGGATACAATTTGTAAACAATGTGCTATTGTATATCCTTAAATATTATTTCATAAAAAATGATATATTTAAGATAAGAGTCTAAAAAGCTAAATTGAAATGTTTCGTACTGAATTCACTATCGGAGTTTCGTCTACAAAATTGAATCATCAAAATAAAATTTTAACGATTGGTTCTTGTTTTTCACAAGTGATTGGAGAACGGTTGCTGCAAAATAAATTTGATGTTTTGGTCAATCCTTTTGGTACGATTTTTAATCCAATTTCTATTTTTAAACTTTTAAAGAATGCTCTGTTAAATGATTTTGAAACTATTGATGCTGCAGTTGAAAATCATGGAGTTTGGTTTAATTATCATGTTCATTCTGAATTGTACGGTAGTACAAAAGAAGTGTTAAATAGTAAGCTGAAGGGTAAACTGCAACAAGTAAATGACGTGATAAAGCAAACAGATTTTTTAATTATTACGTTTGGTACCGCTTTTATTTATAAACTAAAATCTACAAATGAAGTGGTTGCAAATTGTCACAAGGTATCAGGAAATAATTTTGACAAAGAACTTTTGACTGTAAAAGAAATATCTAACTCGTGTATAGATTTTATACAACAAGCAAACGTATACAATCCTAAGCTTAAAATTATCCTCACCGTTAGCCCTGTGAGGCACACGAAAGATTCAATTTTGCTAAATTCTGTTAGTAAATCTGTTTTAAGACTGGCTTGTCATGAGTTGAGCGAACAGTTTTCAGAAATTCTATATTTCCCATCGTATGAAATTATGATGGATGATTTACGTGATTACCGTTTTTATAAGGAGGATATGATTCATCCTACAGAAGTAGCAGAAAATTATATTTGGAATAAATTTTCGGATGCTTATTTTGAGGAGAAAACAAAAGAGATCATCAAAGAATGGGAATCTGTTTTCAAAGCACTTCAACATAAACCGTTCCATATTGAATCGGCTGAGTATCGAAAATTTCTAACAGGAACAATGAATAGGCTGGAATTGTTAAAGGAGAAAATTGATGTAAGAAAGGAAATAGAATCGTTGCGTATAAAACTTGCCTATTAGAGAGGCTATTAATAGGCTTTGAATATCAAAGTATATTTTTATTTTATAAGCATAAGATATCTTAACTATCTTGTTGATGCAGGTTTGAAAAATGTAACATAAAATTCTATAAGCATTCCATCATGTCACCCAATAAATTAATAAACCAAACGAGTCCTTATCTGTTGCAGCATGCTTATAATCCTGTACAATGGTATCCATGGGGAGAAGAGGCACTGACAAAAGCAAAAGTAGAAGACAAACCAATCCTTGTAAGTATTGGTTATTCAGCTTGTCACTGGTGTCATGTCATGGAGCGTGAGTGTTTTGAGAATGAAGCACTGGCGAATTTTATGAATACGAATTATATAAACATTAAAATTGACAGAGAGGAAAGACCCGACATCGATCAGATATACATGGATGCAGTTCAAGCGATGGGTTTACAAGGTGGATGGCCATTAAACGTTTTTTTAACACCGGAAACAAAACCTTTTTATGGAGGGACCTATTTTCCTCCTGCCAATTGGGGAAATCTTTTAAGCCAAATAGCAAAAGCCTTTATGGAGCACAGGGAAGAAATTGAAAAATCGGCGGAAGGTTTTAAAGAGGCATTAAGTAGGAGCGAAGTTGTCAAATATAATTTATACGAAACACCAAAAGAATTTAATAAAGAAGCATTGGATAAAATGTTTTCCATCCTGAAGTCCTCGTTTGATTTCAAGATGGGAGGAATGAACAGAGCTCCTAAATTTCCAATGCCGTCTATTTATACATTTTTGCTTCGTTATTATCATATTTCAAAAAATGAAGAAGTTTTGCGCCATGTTACTTTGACCTTGGATAAAATGGCTTTTGGAGGTATATACGATCAGATAGGCGGTGGATTCTCCCGTTATTCCACCGATGTAGAATGGTTTGCTCCTCATTTTGAAAAAATGTTATACGATAATGGACAATTGTTGAGTTTGTATACAGAAGCGTATCAGCTTACCAAAAAAGAATCCTATCAAAAGGTAGTGTATGAAACCATCGATTGGTTGGAAAGAGAAATGACTAGCATGGAAGGAGGCTTCTATTCTTCGTTGGATGCTGACAGCGAAGGGGAAGAAGGTAAATTTTATGTTTGGAGGGAAAAAGAATTAAAGGAATTAATAGGGGAAGATATTGATCTCTTTAATAAATATTATGCTATTTCTTCTGAAGGGAATTGGGAGCACGGAACAAATATTCTTCTTAAACTTTTTTCAGACGAGGATTTTATCCAGGAAAACAGACTAACATTGGAAGAATGGCAATGGAAAGTTGATTCTTGGAAAATAAAATTACTGGAGGCTCGCGGAAAAAGAATTCGTCCGGGATTGGACGATAAAATTTTGGCCTCGTGGAATGGTCTTATGTTAAAGGGGTTGGCAGATGCTTACCGTGTATTTGGGGAACTAAAATTTTTAACGTTAGCACTAAATAATGCCTCTTTTTTGATAACAAAAATGAAAAGGAATGGGATGTTGTACCATACCTATAAAAATGGAATTGCAACAATAGACGGATACCTGGAGGATTATGCCTATGCAATTGACGGACTTATTTCATTGTACGAAGCTACCTTTGACGAACAATGGATAAACGAGGCTATTGGCATGACCAATTATGTTATCGATCATTTTTACGATGAGAAAGAAGGACTATTTTTCTTTACTGCTGACAATGCCGAAAAATTAATTTCCAGGAAAAAAGAAATTTTCGACAATGTGACACCTGCTTCAAATTCTGCTATGGCAAGAAATATGTATAAACTAGGTTTATTCTTATACAAAGATGACTGGATTGATGTAGCAAAGAGTATGCTCTCCCGCACAGCAAAAAATATTCTTACCGATCCTTCCTATTTATCCAACTGGGCTTGTCTGTATGCAGATCTTACGAGCTCTACAGCAGAAATAGCCATTGTAGGACGAGATTCTATAGAAAGAAGAAAAGAATTGGATAAAGAGTATTTTCCGAATAAAATTCTGGCAGGTAAAACAGGTGCTTCTAATTTGCCTATTCTAGAAGGAAGAGCGTGCAAAGGAGAAGAGACATTGATATATGTTTGTTTTGATAAAACGTGTAAGATGCCTTTGGAGACAGCAGAAAAAGTATTTGTTCTATTGAAAGGAAATCGCTAAGAGATAAATAGAGTCTGATTCCAAATTCTATAAAATATTCTGTATTTTTACTAAGTACAATATTCAAAATAAAAGTGCCTCTGGAATTTAACAGCGAAGAATACCACAATGAAAAAACCTTGTTTGTGGATGTTATTCTTCCATTACCTATACCACTATTATATACCTACCGAGTTCCCCGGGAATTTACCGATACTATAAAGCAAGGAGTAAGGGTAGTGGTTCAGTTTGGTCAGAAAAGAATATTAACGGCAATTGTTGCTTCCGTACACGACACTCCTCCTAAAATATACGAAGCCAAATACCTGCTGGACTTATTAGATGAAAGTCCCACGGTGAATAGTTTTCAGTTGAAACTTTTTGAATGGATGTCCTCCTACTACATGTGTACAATAGGAGAAGTATTGAATGCCGCTATCCCATCCGGATTAAAGCTTAGTAGCGAATCTAAAATACAAGTTAATCCGGAATATTCCGGAAATTATGAATTTTCACCTTCTGAGCAATTAATTTTAGACGAATTACAAAAACGAAATCTGACCTATAACGATGTGATGACAATAACGGGGAAAAAAGCAATTCATCCCATTGTCAAATCATTGTTGGCAAAAGGAAAGATTATACTTTTTGAAGAACTAAAAGAAAAATATTCTCCCAAAGTTATTTCTAAAGTCCGGTTAAAGGAAGAACTGATTACCTCGAAGGTATTGTTTGAGGAACTATTTCATAAACTTGAAAAAAAAGAAAAGCAACTCACAATATTGCTCCGTTATATGCATCTTACCCATGTTCAGCAAAATGCGGAGAATAATCATATTGGATTGGCGAAAAATGTATTGTTAAATGCAGATGTTTCTTCTTCCGCTTTAAGTACGCTGATTAAAAATAATATTTTTGAAGAATTTGATCAGGTTATTTCACGTTTTGCGGACAGTGAATATAAGGCAGCCCAGGAAATAAAACTTTCTCATGACCAATTGCAGGCAAAAGAAGAAATCCTTGAACAATTAAAAGTAAAGGATGTGGTTTTATTGCATGGAATAACAGGCAGCGGAAAAACAGAAGTATATATCGAATTGATCAAACATGCTTTGCAAGGAGGCTCTCAAGTGTTACTCTTATTACCTGAGATTGCGCTGACGACTCAGATTGTTTTTAGGTTGCAAAAGATATTTGGAAATAAGATGGGGATTTACCATTCTAAATTTTCGGACAACGAACGCGTAGAAGTTTGGAGAGGAATTATTTCAGGCAAATTTTCTTTTATAATTGGTGTTCGTTCTTCAGTTTTTTTACCATTTGACAATATAGGATTGATTATTGTAGACGAGGAACATGAAAGTTCTTACAAACAATATGATCCCGCCCCTCGCTACCATGCACGTGATACTGCTTTGATGCTGGGTAGATTTCACCATGCTAAAATTGTTTTGGGATCTGCAACGCCATCCATGGAAAGTTATTATCAGGCCACTACCGGAAAATGGGGGTTGGTAAGATTGGACAAACGTTTTGGCGATGCTCAACTACCGGAAATTTCATTGGTAGATACGTTAAGGGAGAAAAAATTTAAAACCATGCATCATGATTTTTCTTCCGTTTTATTAGACAATGTAAAAGATTGTCTAATAAAAAATGAACAAGTAATTCTTTTTCAAAACAGGAGAGGATACGCTCCATATTTGCATTGTGAAGATTGTGCCTACATTCCTAAATGTACATCTTGTTCGGTAAGCCTTACCTATCACCTTCATAGTGGAGAACTAAGATGTCATTATTGTGGGTTTGTAGAAAAAGTACCACAAAAATGCGAGGCTTGCGGTTCTACGAAAATTAGATCAATGGGTTTTGGTACAGAAAAGCTTGAAGATGATTTGAATCAGTTTATTCCGGAGGCTCGCATTCAACGGATGGACTTAGATACTACACGAAATAAAAATGCTTATCAGACCATCATTCAGGATTTTGAGTCAGGTAAAACCAATGTCTTGGTGGGAACACAAATGGTAACAAAAGGACTTGATTTTGATAAAGTAACGTTGGTTGGAATTTTTGATGCAGACAGAATGATCCATTTTCCTGATTTTCGTGCAGCCGAAAGATCCTTTCAAGTACTCAGTCAGGTGAGTGGACGAGCTGGAAGAAGAGGTCAGAAAGGGAAGGTACTCATACAAACTTCCAATACAGATCAAGCATTGCTTCACATGGTAATCAAACATGATTACATAGGTTTTTATCAAATTGAACTAGCGGAACGAGAAAAATTTCATTATCCTCCTTTTTATAGAATTATAAAAATTATTATCAAAGACCCGGAAAAGAAAGTGTCTATGGATTTCGGTGTTGCTTATGCAGCACTTCTTACTCCAGAATTAGGTAATAAAAGAGTGTTAGGACCTGAAATGCCTTTAATAGATCGAATCCGGAATAATTATTTGGTAGACATTTTTATAAAATTAGAAAAGGATAAAATTAAACTACAAGTTGTAAAAGACCTTTTACAAAAAACTGCTACACAACTTTTACAATCCAATAAAATCTATCGTACCACCCAGGTAGTTTTTGACGTAGATCCCGCTTGATTTTTTTGATTTGTATTTTTATATATTAAGTTAGTATTAACAGTAATCATTTTCTTATATTGAATAATAGCAAGGGTTTAATTTGTAATTTACTTGTAATGAGTCTTCTTTTAATTTGTAAATAAGAATATTCTATACCATTTTTTCTGCATGAATAATCTGACGGACAGTTTTGTGTAACGTTATTTTTTTACTTCCGTTTAGTTAAACCATAACTCTTGATTTCAGTCTAACAATTATAAAGGATATCAGTTTAAGGGAAAGAGGAATAGTAAGAACACAACATAAATGCTACGAATTATGAAAAAAACGACTTTTCTATGCTTTGTTATAGCAAGCCTAATAGTAACTGTTAATGTTGCCAATGCAGGCATTGGTGGTGACAAGAAACAAACAAAAGTCAAACATGTTTCGAGTGCAGAATATACAAAACAAATAAAAGCATTGATTGGGACACCCGATTTATCCTTGGAAAGTTCATTTAAAGTAGATGTGAATTTTGATGTGAGTGAAGATAACATCATTTCGGTGAATGAAATTATCACTGACAATGTTGCGTTGGAAAAATACATTTTCGAAAAAATAAATGGGATGAAAATAAATGGAAATGACATTGAAATGAAAAATAAAACCTTGTCTTTCGTTTTTAAAAGAATGGCACTGAAAAGTTGGAAGATTGACTATGATTTTAGTTATGTAGCAGATGTATTAACTAAAATAAAATAAAAAATCCTTCTTTATAGGGTATAATTTAAAATGAATATTTCTACTAAATTCTTTTTGGAAGGTAGAAATATTCATTTTTTATTTACTGGATTAGTTTTAGTGGGTAGTCTTTTTGCGAGTGTTATCGGACCCTTAGTGAAAGTTGATGCACACAAATACTTAAAACTGGCTGGTAAAAAACATTTGATCAGAACAACTCCGCGGACTCCTGTAAGGTCTAATTATTATGATTATTAAAAATGGTTAGGAATCTTCCTGTCATGATGTCTTTTGAAAACTCTTGTTCTGCGAGTTTTCGCGCATTGTGCTGAGAATTTTTTAACAAAGAAGTATTTTTTGTATACGGAATTATTTTTTCTATAAATGTTTCGGGTTTTTCTGGATCATAATAAAATCCACAATTATTTTTTTCAATAAGTTCTTTCATCCATCCTTTTGTATTGCTGATGCAAAGTTTTCCAGCGGCAAGTCCATCGAAGAATTTATTAGGACTATTGGTTTCAAGAATGGGTTTATTAGCAAAGGAAATATAAATAGCATCTGTTACGTTCAACATATCGTGTAAACTTGTTTTATTAATAAATCCGACAAAACTGATGTTGGTGAGTGAATGCGTTTTTACCTTGTCTTTGATTGAATGTAATTCTGCTCCTCGACCGGCGATTATGAAATGAATGTTTTCAATTTTATTTTTAGCCAACTCCAATGCTGCGTTAATCAAATAATCCAGATGATTTGCTTTCCCTAAAGCACCAAAATAACTTATCACGAAAGTTTCTTTAATTCCAAATTGTATTTCGAATTCGTGTTTTTTTTCTTCAGGATAAAAATAAGTACAATCAGCAAAATTAGGAATCATATAACAATCCTTTTGAGGAGCTACTTTTTTGATACCTTCCAATATGCCAGGTGACAAGGCAATGATTTTTTCGGCTTTGGTATAAATTTTTTTTTCAAGGGCGTATAGAATTTTTTTTGCAAAATAATTTTTTATAGTACCCATTTGAATCGGTGCTTCAGGCCATAAATCGCGTACTTCAAAGTAGAACTTTATGTGATGAAATCTTTTTAACAATAAGGCGATTATGCCAATAGTAAGCGGTGTAGAAGTAGCATAACACAAATCAACGTCCTTAATCTCTCGTGCTTTTATGAAGGCTCGGTACATGAATTTTGCAAAGGATATTACTCTTCCAATCGAATTTAAATTGTTTTCATAAAAGACAGGAAGGTAATGAACTTTTATTCCTTCAATGTTTTCATAATGATACCCTTTGTGGTTATGAGAAGTGATCATGATTACTTCGTGTCCTGCTTCTACCAGTGCTTTGGCAAGATGGTAAGAGCGAATGGCACCTCCTTGTTCGGGGGTTAGAAAATATTGATGTAAATACAAAATTTTCATAAAGGGTCTATGGAATTCGTTAATGGTGGCAATATAAACCTGGGTTATGAAAACTCATACTGAATCCAGTTGGTAAGTACTATTAATGACCATATAGCGGAAGAGTAATCATTTTTTCCCGATAAATGGTCGGATAACAAGTTTTGTATATCTTCGTAAGGTATATAATTATAAACGTAATTATTTTTATTTTTTACAGCCTCTAATAAGAAATAATTTTTTTCTTCTTTTATCCATTTTCCGATGGGCATGCCAAATCCTTCTTTTTTTCTTTCAGTAAATTCAGCCCCTCTCATATTCCTTAAATGTTCTTTTAGAATCCACTTTTTACCATGTTTCAATAATAACTCCGAAGGTACGGTAGAAAGATAATTGGTGAGATCATTATCAAGGTAGGGTACACGAACTTCCAACCCTGCCAGCATAGACATTTTATCGGTAAGCATAAGTACATCGGAAACAAGGTATTCACTTCTGTCTTTTAGCAGCGCATTCGATAATAATTTTTCAGCAGTGAAGATCGACTCAATTTTGTTTATACCTCTATTAAAATCCATTTTTTGGGGCAAATGAACGCTCCTAAACCGATCGTATGTTTCTATTGGGTCAGATGAAATATTGGTACTGAATTTATTCCAAAGTCGCGCTTCTTTTCTTAACGGATGAGAAAACCCATCGGGAATCAATTTACTTAAAGATTTTGAGACGGTAAGAAGAAAATTATTTCGATAGAAGTGAGATAGGTATTTTTGGTAAGCCCAATGGCGGTTATATCCGGCAAACCATTCATCGGCACCTGCACCAGATAAGGCTACGCGGATGTTAGAAGAAGCTTTCTTAGAGAGAATCCAGGTAAGCAGTAGCGCACTATCGCCAATGGGCTGATCCATTTCTTTAAAAAGTTTATCCGAGTATTTTAATATTTCTGAATCGAGGACGATTTCCTCGTAAGCACTGTTGTATAATTTAGCCGCTTTTCTGGCATAGAGGAAATCATCTGTTCCAAAATTTTTATCTTCTTTTGAATTGACAATGGAAAAAGAAGGAAGGTTTTTTATACCCGTTTCGTTGGCGATGGCTAATAATAGGGTAGAATCGATGCCGCCGCTTAAAAATATTCCATTGGATACATCCGATTGTAATTGTTGTTCTACTGCTTTGAAAAGGAGTTCTTTTGTTTCCTGAATAATTTGCGTGTTGTTTTTAATTATTTTTGATTCTATAATATCCTGTACCCATTTCTCTATTTTAAAAGAGGTAAAATTGATCTGAAGAATATGTCCGGGTTCAAGTTCGAAAATATTTTTATAAAAGGTTTCGGGTTTTTGTGCGTATTTGTAGTGGAGGTAATATGGAATTTGTTTGTGGTTAAGTTCTTTTACAATAAGTCCTGTTGCCAGCAGTCCTTTTATTTCAGAAGAAACAAGTGTGAAAGATTGGTCGGTGTAGTAATAGACTGGTTTTATTCCGTGGCGGTCTCTGGCTATTAGCGTTACACCTGTATGGGCATCATAAAAGACAAAGGCAAACATTCCATTTAAGGCTGCTATTCCGTTTTTACCATGTTCGATTAATTGGTAAAGCAATACCTCACTATCAGAATTGGTGTTGAAAGTGTATTTCTGATATAACGAAGCTCTAAGTTCTTGATAGTTGTATATTTCTCCATTAAAGGAAAGGCAATACCGCCCATCGGCAGAAATAAATGGTTGGTTGGCATTGTCGGATATATCCATTATTTTAAGGCGGTTATTCCCAATATAAACATTGTTTTGCTGATACTGGTATTTGCCAAATCTACTGGCATCAGGTCCTCTGTGTTGAGTAGCGGCATTCATTTTCCGAATTATAGTTTCATCCGAATTGTTTTTTTTGTCTATAAAAAGGTTTATGCCACACATATTTACTTGAATCCTAAATCTACAAATTGCTTTTTACGATCAGGAGTATTTTATTTTTTATATATTGAATATTGAACAATGTATGAACAGTAATTTAACCTATAAATTTAAGAATTAAAACTTATTCATTATGACCATTGAAGAAGCGCAAAAAACGGTAGATCATTGGATAAAAACGGTTGGTGTAAAATATTACAGCGAACTCACCAACATGGCAATACTAACTGAAGAAGTTGGAGAAGTAGCCCGTGTTATTGCCAGACAATATGGAGAGCAATCCTATAAAGAATCGGATAAAGAGATAAACTTGGCGGATGAACTGGCAGATGTTTTATTTGTACTGATTTGTCTTGCCAATCAGACCGGTATAGATTTGACCGAAGCATTGATAAAAAACATAGATAAAAAGACTAAACGTGACAAAGGAAGGCATGAAGGAAATGAAAAATTAAAGTGACTGGTTCGATTTCTTATTTTTCATTTCTGTAATAATAAGCACAAATACTTCCCGTAAGGGCACCGTACAAATGTGTTTGCCAGGAAACACCTGGATTTCCCGGGAACAAACCCCAAATAATACTTCCGTATACAACTGCTACGAGCATAGCCAACAACAAAGCTTTGAATTCTAAGCGGAAAAGACCACTAAAAAATATAAAACTTGCAAAGCCATATATTAAGCCGCTTGCTCCAATATGATACGATTCTTCTCCCACAATCCATACGCAAAGACCCGAAAACAGATAAATAGAAAAGAAAATCTCAAAGGCGATAGGTCGGTAAAAATTAAACGTAATCATCCCTAGAATGAGCAAGGGCAGTGAATTGGAAATTAAATGAGTTAAGTTCCCATGGATAAGCGGGGCTATAAGTATGCTCATAAGACTGGGAAGCGATCTGGGCAAAATTCCATAACTGCTGAAATCATAAGAAAAAAACAGCTCAATACCTTTTACCAGCCATAGTATACCAACAAAGAGAAATGGATAAAGTAGGCCGTCAGATACTTTTGATTGATTTGTCACGTTTAAGTTTGATAAAGTAAAAATTGCTTCGTTATAATAAGAAAAATTTCTATATTAGTATAGATAAAACGAGTGGAATATGAAAAAGGTTATTTTAGTAAGTATTCTTTCTTTATTTGTATTTTCCGGATCGGTAATGGCCGATGCGGATAGCTTATTTCCGAAAAAGAAAACAAGCCTCGAAAAGAGGATGAAAAAGCAAAATAAAAAGAAGAAAAGAAAGGGTGATACTACCTGTCCTAAGATAGATTGCTAATAGACATTGATTGTATTTTGGAGATGTTGGGCTTCTGATTATTCAAACCAGAGAGGCTTGTATGATTAGAAGCAGAAACTTATTATTTATGTCTTTTCTCCAGGACTTCAATAATTTCATCTAAGTCAATATTTTTCTGTTCCAATAAAACGAGGTAATGGAACATTAGATCAGCTGCTTCTCCCAGAAATAATTGTTTGTTATCATCTTTTGCCTCTATGACCAATTCTACGGCTTCTTCCCCTACTTTCTGAGCTATTTTGTTGGTTCCTTTAGCAAACAAGGAACTGGTATATGATTTATCCGTAGGGTTGTTTTTACGGTCACGGATCACTTTTTTAAGGTGGGTAAGAAAAGTGGTTTTGTCTTCATTCTTTTCAAACCAGCAGGTGTCTGCTCCTGTATGACAGGTGGGACCAATCGGGTTTACCTTTATTAATAAGGTATCTTGATCACAATCGAGCAAGATTTCTTTTACGATAAGGTAGTTTTCAGAACTTTCTCCTTTGGTCCACAACCGTTTTTTACTCCTGCTGAAAAAAGTAACTTTCCCTTCCGATTTTGTTTTTTCAAAAGCCTCTTCGTTCATGTATCCCAGCATCAATACTTTGTTTGTGGTAGCATCCTGTATTATAGCGGGTACCAGACCTTCAGATTTGGCAAAATCAATGTTCATTATAATGAAAGTTTAAGAAACAAAGGTAAGAATTTTATGATTGTATTATAAAAAACTTATTCTGGTAGATAATAGAGGTGTTTTTTATTAAAAATTAACAATATATTTTTTTATTTTAACTATGTTTTGTAACAAAAAAATCGTACTTTCGTTTCAGAGTTTATACCGAAACAACTAACTTAATTATATTATATTATGAAACTTACATACGTTATCCTGTTTGCTTCAACATTGTTCTTAGCATCTTGTATGGCTGCGCACACTTGTCCAACTTACATGAAAAAGGACATGAATAAAGCAACTACAAAAAGGGTTTAAGTACGAACTTTAAAGTCTGTATTGTTAGGGTTGAATAGGTGTATTCAGCCCTTTTTGTTTGTGTTAAAGAATTGGATAGTATTATTGTCCCTCCATCTTAT
>DATHPH010000068.1:0-13904 GCA_035484095.1 Cytophagaceae bacterium
CGTGTGCATGGCAACCAATAGCAGTAGCGAGGAAAATAATGCTTCCGCCTACACCACATCCGGCATCCAGCACTAGGTCCGTTGATTTAATTTCAGCAAGTTGAGCCATTAGTTGATTTTGGTATCGAAGCGCTGCTCTAAGATTTTTTATATCAGGTGTCCAAATACCATAATGCATTGCCATACTGGTATCAAGATCCCAGGCATCACGATAGGCATTCTCTGCTTTATCATAATAATCCACTATTCGATCGTAATAATATTGAGAAGCCATATTCTTCATGTAATCTTTCATAAAATCAGTTTATGATAGCGAATTTCAAGATATGGGAAATATCTAAAGCTTTCAAATTTTTCTAAACTCAATTGTGTAGTTGTAAAATTGAAAGGGGGGATTCTTATTTAATCAGAAGCAAAAAATAAACGTAAAATTGTGTATAACTAATCTTGAATAGAGGTTGTTAGAATATTTTTCTGTCTTAATTTTTTTTATTTTTGAAGCAACCATATACTAGCCCAATGGAATAGTTCGTTAGGGGAAGAACAGGTTTAGAATAAAATGAGTTATAAAAAGATTACTTCGGTTATACTACTGGTCTGTCTTTTCATGACGAGTATGCAAGCGCAAAATACTCTTGTGAAAACGTCAGACGATGACCTCTACCGAAAAGGTCTTGAACTGTTAGATAAGCAAAAATACGGCGCCGCCCGTGAATTTTTCAGACAATATATCGGTATACAGCCTAATCCCTTAAAATCAATTGACGCAGAATATTACATTGCTTATTGTGCTCTGAGTCTTTTTAATTCCGATGGCGAAGAACTCATTAATAATTTTATTCAAAAATATCCTTTTCATCCTAAAGCTTCAGTAGCCAATTATGATTTAGGGAATTTATATTATACAAATAAAAAGTACGATAAAGCGATCGAATTTCTGGAAAAAGTGGATCCTGATAAACTTTCCGAAAGTCAGAGGATTGAGGCCAGGTTCAAACTGGGGTATTCCTATTTTACCAAAAAAGACTTTCAAAAAGCAGGTACCTATTTCAATGAAGTAAAAGCAGGAAATAATAAGTATACCTACGCGGCCAGCTATTATGCAGGGTATTCTGAATTGAAAAACGGAGTTTATTCAGAAGCACTCACTGACCTTACAAAAGCAGAGACCAACAAAGATTATAAAACGCTTGTTCCTCACATGATCACAAGCGTTTATTATCGTCAGGGACGATACGACGAAGTAATTACGTACGGAGAAAATGCCTTGAAAGATCCTTCCACTCAGGTACCTTCCGAAATCAGTCTCATGGTAGCCGATTCATGGTATTTAAAAAAAGATTATAAAAAAGCATTAGAAAATTTCACCAAATATCTTTCGATATACGATGGTAAGAGTACCAGGGAAATTCAATACAGGATTGGCTATGCACAATATAAATCGGATAAATTGGAGGAGGCAGTTTCAAGCTTTAAAAACTTAGCATCCAATACAGATACTCTTGGACAATCTTCCGCATTTTATTTAGGGCTTTCGTATCTTAAAATCGGAAACAAAGAATATGCCCTTTCCGCATTCGATCAGGCACGTGGATTAGATTTTAACAAAAAAACAAAAGAAGAAGCATTGTTTTATTTTGGCAAAGTGAATGTGGACTTGCAGCGTTATAGAGATGCCATAACACCACTCAAAGAATTTGTAAACAATTATTCGCAAAGCACCCGATACGATGAAGCAAACGAACTTCTCAGTGAAGCTTTTTTGAAAAATAACAATTACGAAGAAGCAATTGCTTACATAGATGGGTTGAAAAACAGAAGTGTTAGAATCAACACAGCCTACCAAAAACTCACCTATTACAGGGGTTCAGAATTGTTTAACAATGGCAGATTCAACGAAGCAAAGGCCATGTTTATAAAATCAATGCTTTATAATTATGATCCTGCCATCTATATAGCCGCTGCTTTTTGGAAAGCAGAAGTGTTTTCGATCAGTAAAGATTATGAAGCAGCTATTAATGCCTATTTGCTTGTGATAGAAAAAACGGATGATGATGAAAATGAATACCATTTGAAATCAAGGTATGGGCTAGGATATGCTTATTATAATACGAAAGCATACAACGAAGCACTTTTTCAATTCCGTAATTATGTCAAAACGCTTGAAAATGCTTCTAATAAACTATTTTACACAGATGCAATACTCAGAATGGCAGATTTATATTATGTCAGTAAAAAATATTCAGAAGCTTTAAAATATTATGATATTGCTATTAAAAATTATACTGCCGATATAGATTATGCTTTTTACCAAAAAGGAATTGTGCAGGTATATGAAAACAAACTTCCTGAAGCAAAAAGTAGTTTTGAAACGGTCATTAACAAGTACCCGGCGTCTATCTATTATGAAGGCGCGATCTATCAAAAAGCCCAGTTGGATTTTCGAAACAATGAATTGAACTTGGCATTGGAGGGATTTTCAAAGCTAATCGATACAAAATTAAACAACCATCCCTATGAAGCGAATGCTCTTCTGAAAAGAGCTGTTATCTATAACAATCTCAAAAAACACGAAGAAGCATTGGCCGATTATAATACGATCCTGGACAAATATTCAAACTTGTCGGTTTACGAAGACGCACTTCGGGGAGCTCAAGAAACTTATGCCTTGTTGGATAGGAGTGAAGAGTTTGGTGAAAAGTTAGAGGCGTTCAAGAAAAATAATCCCGAAAGTACCATATTGGAAGATGTTGGTTTTGAATCGGCGAAAAACCTATACTTTGAAGAAAAGTATAAAAAGGCCGCACTTTTATTTGAAAATTATTTAGCAAAATATCCTCAAAGTGCAAATGCATCGGATGGGAAATACTTTTTAGCAGATTCTTATTTTCATATTGGTGAATACGAAAATGCTGCTAAGAAATTTCAGGAAGTAATTGATGAAAGAAAAAGCATCTATGTAACCAAATCTTTGCAGCGCATCGCAGAAATGAATTATAAAAATCAGCAATATGCAGCAGCGAGAGATTATTATTTATTATTCAATGAGAATTCAAAAAATAAAAAGGAAAAAAACAATGCCATGATGGGTTTGATGGAAACCTATTATCAGCTTGGACAATATGATTCTACTATTTATTTTGCAAAAGAAGTATTGAAGAGCGGTAATATTAATATCAACGCTGAATCCAAAGCTAGTCTCTATTTAGGAAGAGCTACTTATGCAAAAGGAGATTATGAAAAGGCAACCGATTATTTCTTAAACCTTATCAATTACAACAATGAGTTAATTTCTGCTGAAGCGCAATATTCGATTGCTGAAATTCAATACAAACAAAAAAAATACAAACAATCGATAGAAAGCCTTTATTATTTAAATAAGAATTTTTCTTCCGATGAATACTGGTTAGGCAAGTCCTTTCTACTCATATCGGAAAATCTGCTAGCGTTAAACGAATTGTTTCAGGCAAAATCTACGTTGAAATCCATTATTGCCAATTCAAAAAATAAAGAAATATTGGAAAAGGCCAAGATTCGCTTAGCCGAATTAGATTCACAAGGAAAGGGGGAGGAGAAACAATGATAACGCATGAAAGTAGACTATTAAAGGTAGTGTTGGACGATATGCGAATAATGTCTTCTCATATCCAAAACAGTTATTTGGAAAACCTATGTAATTTGAAGACCCGCATCCATTCGTTAAAACTATTCCTGTTGCTGTGTCTAACACTAACCGTCTTCTTAACTTCCATAACTCCTTCCTTGGCACAAGATGACAATAGTTTGAATGGCACATTAACCATTGATAAAAACGCAAAGATTGAATTGGGAACAGCGAACAGAAATTTTGAAAAAATTAACAATATACAACCTTCTCAACCGCAAAAAACGATTGACTACAAAGTACAAGATGTCGAATTGGTTCTACCAAAGCTTGATACGAAGGTAAAAGCAGTTACTACCTCCGTACCCGACTTAACTAAATTTTATGGAGATTATCTAAAAGTGGGATTTGGCAATTATACAAGTCCTTACCTGGAAGGATTTGTAAACAATAAAAGAAGTGAAAAATATTCTTACGGAACTCACGTGAAATATTTTGCTTCCAAAAACGGACCTGTAAAAAATTCAGGTTTGAACGAAGAACTATTGGAAGGTTATGGTAAATACTTCGGTGCTAAAACTGTTTTAAGAGGAAATATCAGCTATCAGAGAAACCGCTATAATTATTACGGATATAATCATGCTACAAGACCTAATGCGGGAGGAGATAGTTTAAAACAAGTGTTTAATACCTTTACCATATCCGGTGGTATTGAAAATAAAAACAAACAGGATAAATTTAATTACAACACAGATGTTAATTATTATAATTTTTCTACTTATAAAAATGCAAAGGAAGGAGAGTTTTTATGGAATTACAAAGCTGATTATTGGTTGGACAATTCTAAAACCGTCATAGTAGACGGAGCACTTTCTTCTTCCAAACGTACGGATTCTACTTCGATTCAGAGAACTTTGTTTTCTATAAAACCTGCAATTCACTACAAATACAATGATAAGCTGAATCTTATAGGAGGTATTAATGTTGCCTACGCCAATGATACGATCAAGGATTATCATAAATTACATGTTTATCCAAGAATAAATATCGAATATAAAGTATTCGATACTAAAGTAATTGTATATGGAGGGTTAGACGGAGAGATGCAAAAAAATACGCTTCGTACATTATCCCGCGAGAATTCTTATTTAGGATCCAATATAGCCCTGTTTCATACGAATAAAACTTCTGACTTTTACGCAGGAATTAAAGGTGGGCTAAAAGGAGGGATAAGTTATAAATTGAAATTGTCAAGTGCCAATTACCGCTATCTTTATTTCTTTAACAACAGCGTAACAGACACATCTAAATTTAGTGTTCTATATGATAAAGGAAATGTAAATGTCCTGAATTTTGGAGGAGAGCTTGGGTATGAAATGACAGGAAGCTTTCGATTAGCGATTGCTTCTTATTATTACAAATATACTATGAGTCAATTGGAAAAACCTTGGCAACGTCCTGATTTTACAACTTCCGTTTTGGCTACTTATAATTTAAACAAAAAAGTACATTTTAACGTTGATTTTTACTATATTGGTGGCTTAGCTGGTAAAAATTTTGTAACCGGTCGGGAAGTTCAGATGAAAGGAATAGCAGATTTGGATTTAAAAGTGGACTATTTGGTTTCCAATAAGTTTTCAATCTTTGTAGAAGTTAATAATATTCTGTCGCAGAAATACCAACGCTATTTATACTATTACAATAAAGGAATAAACATTTTGGCAGGTTTAACGTACTCATTTTAAATGTCTATAGAAAGCCACATACAAAAATTACTATTTGAACACAATTGTGTGGTCATCCCAAATTTTGGTGGTTTTATTTCAGAATATAAAGGGGTAGAAATTCATCCGATTACTCATAGATTTACGGTTCCTTCTAAACGAATTGCTTTTAACGAACAATTGAAAGCAAACGATGGATTATTGGCTACCACTATTGCAAAAGCGGAAGGGAAAAGTATAGCGGAAGCAAATGAATGTATTAAAAATTTTGTAGCTTCAATACGGGAAGAACTTCGAGTGAACAACAATTATGTTTTTTATGAAATAGGTAAACTATTTTATAACATTGATCATAAATTAGAATTTGAGCCGGATGCCAGGGTTAATTATCTGGAAGAAAGTTTTGGGTTTCAAGAATTATTTTTCAAACCAATAGATAGAAAACTTAGTGATATGAGTACACCACAAAGACCAGTAAGACCGGTTGTAAGAAAACAAATACCGACTTCTGTACAGTCTCAAAAAGAAAAAATCTCAAGCCCTCAGGAAGAACCCAATAAAGGTTCTGGATTAAAGATGGTTCTTATTATTATTCCCCTGCTATTATTGGTTGGAGTTGGTGCTATGATTGTATATACAAAAAACAATAATAAGAATTTAGCAAGTTTTAATATTTTCGGCTCTAATAATAATAAAGTTTCAAAAACAGAGGCACCCAAATCAGCTTCTACTGTAGATAGTGTTGCTTTGAGTGATTCATCAGAATCTTTGGAAAACCCTTCCAATGAAATCTCTACTGTAATAGGGGAAGGAAATCCGGAAGTACCTGAAGTGGATGAAAATCCTGCTAAACAAACGCTTATTGATAAACAAAAAGAGCTTTCCGAAAACACTACTACTGAAAATCCTAAAGAGGATATAGGCTCTGTAACGGCGCATCATGGCAGGTATTTTGTAATTGTGGGATCATTTATAAGCAAAGAAAATGCTTATAAATTGAGAAACAAAGTTGCCAAAACAGGCAGTAATGTTACCGTTTTAGAACCAACCCCTGACAATAAATTTTACAAAGTAGCGATCAACGATTATGATAACAAAGAAGATGCATTGAAGAAAAAGAATGAGCTCTCTTCTGATTTTGGTAATTCAGTTTGGGTGATGGTGTATTAATAAACAGGAGGTTAATTAAAAGGTTAAATGAATACTATATTGCAGATTGCATCAACACCAGGATCCACGGATTCGGTAAACCATGCAAGCGATTCCGTTTCAATTTTAGATTTAGCAATAAAAGGCGGTTGGGTAATGATTCCAATTGGATTGCTTTCTATAATGGCTGTTTATATCATAGTAGAAAGAATGTTGACGCTGAAAAAAGCAGACAAGGATCCTGAGCGTTTTATTGACAAAATTAAAGAGATGGTATATTACGGCGATATAACAGGTGCTCTGGCTCAATGCAGACAATTTGATACTCCGTTTTCACGTATGATTGAAAAAGGAATTTCTAAAATAGGAACTCCACTGACCAGTATTGAAGCTTCCATAGAAAACGTTGCTAAAATGGAAATATATAAACTGGAAAAAAACCTTAGCATCCTGGCTACCATTTCGGGTGCAGGACCAATGCTTGGATTTTTTGGAACAGTTACGGGAATGGTGCAAGCCTTTATAGCCATTGCGCAGGAAGAAGGAACCGTAAGTCCGAAATTGCTATCATCAGGGATGTACGAAGCGATGATTACAACTGTAGGCGGACTTATCGTAGGTATTATTGCATACATTGGGTACAATTATTTAGTTTCGAAAGTAGATAAGATTGTAAATAAAATGGAGTACAGCTCGATTGAATTCATAGAGTTGCTTCAACAGCCTAAGTAATGAAGTTGCAACGAAAAACAAGGGTTACTACCGAGTTCAGTCTGGCTTCTATGACTGACTTGATTTTTCTTTTATTAATATTTTTCCTTCTTACTTCTAATTTTGTAACTCCTTCCGGAATGCCTGTAAATTTGCCAAAATCAAGTGCCAGTGCAGTAGAAAAAATGAATATTTCAGTTACTATTACGGCAGATTTGAAATATTACATTAACAATACTCAAACAACCTTGGAGGCTTTGGAGTCACAGTTGAGGCAAGAAATGGGAGCAGACAATAATCTTGTGGTACTGAACGTTGATGAATCAGTACCTGTGAAATATTTTGTTAAAGTAGCAGCGATCGCCAATAAACTGGGAGCGAAAGTTTCAATTTCAACAAAACCTGAATAAGTAAATCTTCTTTACATTTATACAATGGATCAAAAAGGAGAAAATAAGAAAAATAAAAATATTGGAATAGCCGTTTCTATTGGGATTCATGCCGGATTACTCATTTTATTTTTCTTTGTAATTGCCTGGCAAATGCCAGATCCACCTCCCCCAGGACTACCTGGGATGGAAATCAATCTAGGGTTTGTAGATGCCGGTTCGGGAGAGGAGCAAGCAAGTGTAGACAAAATCAGCGAAGAAAATCCAACGAAAGAGTTAGAACAAGAGGAAATCACTGAAGAAGCGATTCTTACAGAGGAAAAATTGATTACTTCTGATGTTCCGTCGCCTTATGAAATTAAGGAAGTAGACAAAGCGAAAGAAGCAAAAAAGGAATTAGTAAAGGAAAATAAAACGGAACAAATAGAGGCAAAAAATTCGTTCCCTAATAAAAACAGCAATTCCGATGGTGACAAAAATCAAAAAGGAGATCAGGGAAAACCGGAAGGGAATCCAGATTCCAGAAATATGTTTCCGGGAGGAAAGGGAAATGAAAAGGGCGCTGGTCCTGGAGGTAATGGTGCTTCTATGGATCTTCCGGGTTGGGAATGGGACACGAAGCCAAACAAAGTAGATCCAACGAGTGAAAGCGGCTATGTGTTGTTTGAATTTTTTGTAGACGAAGAAGGTTCTGTGATAAGTGTTAAAAAAATAGGAGGAGCAAATCTTACACCCTCTGAAGATGTTTTTTATAAAAAACAATTGTTAGAGACATCCTTTCATCTGAAGGATTCTCATGCCAATCCTGCGCCAAGAACAAGAGGTATTTTCCGTTTTGAAGTTCGTTCCCGATAAGTCAATTGGTAGTGAAATGAATTACATGTAGAATATCAAGTAGGATTCTATATATGGTAAGATCTGATGAAGTTGATCTTAGTTGAGAACATCAAATGATTAAAAATCGAAATGAATCATAAAACAAAACCCCGAGAATTCGGGGTTTTGTTTTAAAAAGTAAAAAAGAATATTATCTGATAAATAATAATTCTCTGTATTTAGGCAATGGCCAATCCTCATCGTCAACGATTTGTTCCAATTTATCTACAGCATAACGTATCGTCTCAAATTTCGATTTTACATCATTGCAATAAGAAATTGCTTTCGCACGCGTATCGGATAAATTATTTGCTTTCTTCCTTGCTTCCGTCATGTTGTTGATTTCGGTAAGGATTGTAGCTGTATGTTTGGAAATTTCCTTTATTGTTTCAATGACAGGTTTTGCTTCACTGTCAAGTCCTAAATCTTTTAGACCTTTCACATTTGCGATCAATTTATTTTGATAGGCAATCGCTGTTGGAATTATGTTATTTACTCCCAAATCACCAATGACACGACCTTCAATCTGAATTTTCTTGATGTATTTTTCAAGCATAATTTCATGACGCGCTTCCAGTTCTTTATGATTTAATACCGCATGTTTTTCAAATACTTCTTGCGATGATTTTGTAACCATAAAGTCAAGAGCCTGAGGAGTAGTATTCACATTGTTTAATCCTCTTTTAAGAGCTTCTGTTACCCACTCATCAGAATACCCATTTCCTTCAAAACGGATTTTCTTAGAAGCTTTTACATATTCTCTTAGGACGTTTACGATTGCTACCTCTTTCTTCTCGCCTTTGTCGATAAATTTGTCTACTTCTATTTTAAATTTAGTAAGTGTTTCCGCTACAATGGTATTCAAAACAGTCATTGGCCAGCTTGAATTTGCAGAAGAACCAACGGCACGGAATTCAAATTTATTTCCGGTAAAGGCAAACGGAGAAGTCCTGTTTCGATCTGTATTATCCAAAATCAATTCTGGAATTCTGCTAATACCCAGTTTCATGTATAGGTTGTCTCCTTTGGAAATTTTAACATTTCCATTGTTTTCAAGCTCATTCAGGATATCGTTCATCGTCTGGCCAAGGAACACAGACATGATTGCCGGAGGTGCTTCGTTTGCACCAAGACGGTGATCGTTTTCTGCAGAACCAATGGAAGCTCTTAATAAGTCTGAATAATCATGGACTGCTTTTACCACGTTTACAAAAAACGTTAAGAAAATTAGATTTTCTTTTGGTTTACTGCTAGGTGCTAATAAATTTTTACCGGTATTTGTTCCTATTGACCAGTTATTATGTTTTCCACTACCGTTGATACCGGCAAATGGTTTCTCATGAAACAATACTTTTAAATTATGTTTCTCTGCTGTTTTGCTCATCACATCCATTAGCAATTGATTGTGATCACAAGCAAGATTTAATTCTTCAAAAGTAGGAGCTACTTCAAATTGAGAAGGAGCTACTTCATTGTGACGGGTTTTAATTGGAATACCCAATTTCATCGCTTCAATTTCGAAGTCGGCCATGAAGTTGTGTACTCTCGGAGGAATAGAACCAAAATAATGATCTTCCAATTGCTGACCTCTTGCAGGAGAATGACCAAAAACGGCTCTTCCTGCCATTACTAAATCAGGGCGGGCATTATAAAGTGCTGCATCTACAAGAAAATATTCTTGCTCAGGACCTAGTGTACAAAATACTTTTGTAATGTCTTTATCAAAATAATCGCAAACTGCTACAGCCGCTTTTTCAACAGCATTGATAGATCTTAGAAGTGGTGCTTTGTAGTCAAGAAGTTCTCCTGTATAGGAAACGAAGATTGTAGGAATACAAAGTGTGTTTCCCATTATAAAGGCAGGTGATGTCGGATCCCATCCAGTATATCCACGAGCTTCAAATGTTTGGCGGATACCTCCGTTAGGGAAAGAAGAAGCATCCGGTTCTTGTTGTACGAGAGCAGATCCTCTGAATTTTTCAAGCGCCAGACCATTGTCTATTTCCAGAAAAGCATCGTGCTTTTCTGCAGTGGCATCGGTAAGTGGCTGAAACCAGTGAGTGTAATGGGTTACACCTTTTTCCATTGCCCATGATTTCATGGCAGCAGCAACAGCATCAGCAGTATCAGCATCTATTTTTTCTCCAGTTTCTATTGAGTTTACAAGAACTTTAAAAGCACCACCTGACATATATTTTTTCATAGCATCTACGCCAAAAACATTCATGCCGTAAAAATCTGAAATTTTAACAGAGGGTGGGGTTACTGGTACGGTTGTTCTACTATTTACCGTATTAAGTGCGTTAAATCTTAAATAAGCCATATTTTATTTGATTTATGTTTGGGTTATAAATTTAAGTAAAAATATGAATTTTTTACAAAATCGAATCATTTTTAAGTGTTTTTTTCAATAAATATTCCTCTTTTCTATATATTTTGGAAAATATGGCTTCATTTATAAAATAAAACCATTAAGATTAATAATTACCCTAAATTCATGAATCGTCATAATTTTATTTATACATCAAAAAAATTATATTTTTTATTAAAAGCCTTAAATCCAATTACTAAATATCCCATTTTTGTTAATTTTGAGCAAAAGTCTTAATCAATCTGGAAAATGCTTGAAGATACACTGTATTCTATTATTGAATTTAAAACACCTCAAAATAATAATCTAATCTCCCTAATACACCTAAATAAAGAGCATGAAATTTTTCAGGGACATTTTCCGGGGAAGCCAATTGTTCCGGGGGTGTGTCTGATAAATATGATAACAGATACAATCTCTTTCTATAAGAACAAAAAATATAGCCTTCAATCTGCGGGATTTATAAAATTCATAAATACGGTGGATCCTTTACTCTACAAATATCTTCAGTTAGACATTCAAATTGTAAACGATCATGAAAATAGGATAGAGGTGGAGGCTGCAATTTTATCGGATCAAATCGTATTTGTAAAGTTCAAAGGTATCTTTGTTCCTTTGAGTTTTCTTTGAATAAAGTGTTTGGGTGAGTTATTTTATAAGGTGAAAGTTCGGTGAATCTTAATTTTGTGTATAAATAGCCATATTGTTAAGCAACTTTTTAATACTTTTTCGTATATTAGTACATAAAAATCACCTTAGGATGCAATTTGTAAAGAAGTTCCTTTCATTATTTCTGATTCTGATTGTCTTTTTATCGTTTTCAATAAAAGAATCCAAAAAAAATCATACGGAAGAATCAGGCGTATTTTCCTGTTATATAAATGGTAAACCGTTTGTCGTAGATAGCATGAAGGCATGTATTCGAATGATTACAGGGGGTGAAAAACAACTTACACTGAACAATGAACGTTTTGTGAAATTTGCGTTTATGAACCCTTCCACTAAAAATATAAATTTGGAATCTTCTACAATCCGTGAAGCATATATTCGATACGAAGATCCTGCCAGCAGTGCGGTGGGGATTCCTGTGAAGGGATTTATTAACATCTTAAATCTGGATGAAAAAAATAAAATTTTAAACGGAGAATTTGAAATGGAATTGAAGGTACAACTTCATAATACTACAAAAATATTGAAGGTAACGAATGGGAAATTTTCTAATATCCCTATTGTTTTTAAATAAGATACGTGAATTTTAAGCCTCACCGTTCGGGAAAATGAACTTAATATTTTCTCCCTTTCCAATGCACTCGTGTTGGAATGAAATATAAAATTAAAACTATTATAGATAGCAATCCTGAATAAATTTCGAAAGGAATAAATCCTTTTATAAAGTCGTATTTCTTGCCAATTTTTTTAAAAGAGAATACTATAAAACATTGCTGCATTCCGATTTTTATGACCCAGAGGACAATGCCCCAAAAAGGAGACAAACTTATGGTGATGGCGATCATTGGAATAAATATTGCCTGCAGCAATAGAAATAGCAAGAGTATCTTAGGAAGTCTGACAGCACCTTGCATCCAACGTTTTCTTTGTGAAAATAACTTTGATAAAGAATCTATTGGATTTGTTTCAGCAAGACAATCGGCAGACATAAGATTTTTGTATATCCATCCGCATTTTAGCGTTTCTAAAAATAATTGCAAATCTTCCGTTACAGAGAAGGAAATGTTTTCATAACCCCCCGTCGATTCATAAGCAGATCGAGAAATCATCATGTTATTGCCAACCGCAGTAACCGGAATAGAATGGTCTGAGACCGTTTTAATCATACCAAAAGCATAAATCCAATCAATGTTTTGGCAATAGTGGAAAAGGTTGTTTCCTCTTGTATACGTAACACCTGATACGATGCCTGTGTTTTCGTTGTAATTAGAAAGCAATCCTTGTATCCATTTTTGTGGTACCCTTACATCTGCATCGGTAATAAAAAAGAAATCGCCCTTTGCATTTTTAGCAAGTTGCCCAAGGACATTTGCCTTCGCTCTTGCAAGGCCAAGCGGATGTTGTATTTGAAATAACTTGAAATGATTTTTATCTTTTATAAAATTACGAATGATATTTTCGGTTTCATCGGTCGATTGATCATTTCCAATCAACACTTCTAATTTGCCAATAGGCCATGAGAGCGCTTCTATTGCCTGAAGACACGATAAGATATTTTTTTCTTCGTTTCGTGCGGCAACAAGGATTGAAATGAACGGTTGTTCTTTAACATTGTTAGAAGGTTCGTCTTTTTTTAATCTCAAAAAAAGAAAAATTATTGCTCCAAAATATCCGAATAAAAGCAAAAAATAACCCGCTAAAAAATAATGTAAAAAAATCATAAACTTTCAAAACGGTAGCCCGCTTCGGTAAAGTGTTTCAAAAATTTAGGTAAAGCAAACTGAAGATTAGGAAGTGCTTTCAGGCTATCGTGAAAAATGACAATCGATCCTTTTCCCGTATACTTGATAGCTGTACGAAGACATTTTTCAGGAGGTAAATTTTTGTCAAAATCACCTGTCAAAACATTCCACATTACAATTTCATAGTGATCCTCCAATGCTTTTATCTGATTCTTTTTAATTTTTCCATAGGGTGGTCGAAATAATTTTTTTCCGGTTTTAGAACTTCTATACAACGAAATATTTTCCTCTGAAAGATTTTGTGTTAAAATGAAATCAGCTTTGGCAATATTTTCCATATAATCTTCGATGTTATTCTTCCATCCATTTATGTGATTGAAGGTATGATTGCCAATTTTATGACCACGATTAATTATTTTATGAAAGATCAAATCGTTCTTGGAAACGTTTTCACCAACACAAAAAAACGTCGCTTTAGCCTTGTATTTATCCAACTCATTTAAAACATATTCAGTGACATCCGGGATCGGACCATCGTCAAAAGTCAAATAAATGACCTTTTCAGACGTTTTTCTGGTCCATGTTAATTTTGGGTAAATTATTGATAATAAGACTTCTAAATTATTTAAGTACACTTGTATCGTATTTTTCATAAAAATAATTCTTATT
>DATHPH010000069.1:0-5075 GCA_035484095.1 Cytophagaceae bacterium
TAACCGGCTACGATGATGGCGATATCACCTTTCCCATCGGACATTTCTTTTAAAAGCACTTCCACCACTTCTTGTCCAAAATCATTGGTGCTATCACCTTCACGCATGAGAGAATACGCTTCGTCTATAAACAACACACCCCCACGTGCTTTTTCAATAATCTCTTTCACTTGAGGAGCCGTTTGACCGATAAATTTTCCGATTAGTTCAGCACGTCCTACTTCTGTAACTTTACCTTTGGAAAGAAGTCCCATTTTATGATAAATCTGTCCGAGCATTTTGGCAACCGTGGTTTTCCCTGTTCCTGGATTTCCCGTAAATACCGCATGCAAGGAAAGCTTTCTAGATTCTTCAAAACCTTGATCCTGTCTTAATTTTAAAAATTTAAGATAACTGGTATAATCGTTTATTTTGGTTTTGATACTGGTAAGCCCAATCATTTCGTTTAGGCTTTTCAATACCTCTTCGAGTGATTCGTCATTTTTTACAAAATTGGAATTCGAATTTCCCTTGCTGATTACTTCATTTGCTTTTAGCACAGGTACTGAACCTTCCACAAATTCATCTCCTACGTCAAAGGGCGCCACGGCTAGCAGTTGATCCATGAACGTAATTTCCAAACGGTATTTATCATTGTACCAAGTGCCCTTGGATGGAGAACCCCAGCCAGATAAAATGGTCAATTCTTTATCAGTTCCATTGATGTATTTTAATTCGGACGCACTTCCTTTTAATTGCCCTGAATCGTTGTAGTAGTTGAAGAAAAGTTCGCAATACCAGGATTGGGTTTGCAGGTTTTCAATGGTTACTTCTACCCATAAATATTCTGTTTCTTTTGCAGAAAATTTTGTCAGATATTTTCGATCTTCTTTGAGCAGACCAAACTCAGGTCCTTCGTAAAGTTGTACGGAAGATAATTGAAAATAAGGATTCACATCCTCTGTTACCAATCCACCGCTTTCGATGTAAAACTTTTGAGTGCCTATTAAATCTCCGTCAACGTATGCTTCCCATTCGTAGTCACCTCGTACCCAATAGATGCCTGCTTCTGCATTTCCCCAACCTTCTCTTATGATTACAATATTCTGATCTTTTGTTACCGCGATTTCTTTTGCCAAATCACAAAGCTCTTCCCGTTTGTCTTTTTTTATCCTGAAAGCTTTTAAGTTTACTTTAGTATTCCAATCTTCCTCGTCAAATAATTTATTGTAAAATGATAATTCAGAATAGAGGTAAGTTGTTTCCAGATTTTCAAATACTTTCCGGTATTTTCTTGTATTACCCACCATGCTTTCTGTAGAGGAGAATATCTTGAGTTCTTTAAATTTGTACTTCTTTTCCAAGGTAATAGTAAGTTTAAAGGGTTATTTCAGGGTAATTATAGAATCTTAATTTATAGATTTTTATATAATTACTGAAAAATAAAGGTCAAAAAAATTTCTAAGTCATTAAAATTTTGGCAATTTTTTATTTACGTAAAAGAAGAAAAACATAGTCATAAAAAGCCTGCAAACTTGCTTTACAAGAGCGCAAGCATTATTTTCACTTTGTAAATTAAATTCGAAATTATGCCTTCTTTTGATATAGTAAGCAAAGTAGACCCACAAACCTTGGACAATGCGGTGAATGTGGCTGTTAAGGAAATTCAGAATCGTTATGATTTGAAGGATTCTAAAACTGAAGTAGAGTTGAACAAAAAAGATAGCGTTCTTCATGTGACCACGAACAACGATATGAGTATGAAAACTATAATCGATATTATCATCACCCGAATGGCTAAACAAGGGTTGGATCCAAAATCATTGGATATTACAAAGGATGCTTATCAATCAGGTGCAATGCTTAAAAAAGAGCTTAAAGTAAAAACGGGTATCGACAAAGATTCTTGTCGTAAAATAATAAAAGATATCAAAGATGCTAAAACAAAAGTTACTCCAGCTCAAATGGATGAAACGATACGTGTAACAGGAAAAAAAATAGATGATTTACAGGAAGTGATTGCGCTATTGCGTTCAAAGGATTACGGTATTCCACTTCAATTTACAAACATGAAGTAATTTGGGAATTTTGTGCCGGTTGTGTAATCTGAATTTTTATTAAAAACAGTAAGGTTGGTTATGTATGATGTTAAGGTGTTAACATTTTGTTAACAATGATCCATAAGAAAAAATTACTTAAGTACTTGATTCATATCATTAAATTATATAGTATTATCTAAAATTAACCTTTAAATTTTATTTATCATGAGCTACTACAAAACAATTAACGGTAAAAAATACGATGGAGAACTTCTTGACCTGGCAGAAAAATCTGTTAAAGGGGCGGGTGACGGGAGAATTTCAATTGCTGATGCAAAAAAAATTCTTGAAGCAGTAAAAGACGGAAATAATTATACAGATATTGAAAAAGATACGATAGAGCATATTCGTGATCATTTTAAATGGACAGATGAAGCAGATGCCTGGTTCAGAACGGAAATTAGAAAATGGGCTGCAACCAAATAAGCTGACTCATTACCATAAAAAAAGCCAACTTATTACGTTGGCTTTTTTTATGGTAATATGATTTTTAATTTCCCTTTTAAATAGAGACCTTTAACACAAAAAGAATTATGGAAACAAAGTCATTTAGCACAGAAAGAGATATTTTAAGTTATAGTCTGGGAGTTAATATTGCCAGCAGCTTGAGAAATCAAGGATTTGAAGATATCAATAGTGAAGTATTGCATAAAGCCATTGCGGATGTATTCAGTAATCAAGAACTGGCAATAAGTGCTTCGGAAGGAACAAAAATACTAAATGATTATTTTCAGAAGATGCAAGAACGGAAACATTCAAAAAACATTGAAGAAGGAGCTGCCTTTTTAAAAGAAAATGGGGCGAAGGAGGATGTTATCACCTTGCCAAGCGGGTTGCAATATAAAATACTGTTACAAGGAAATGGTCCAAAACCTAAAGCAACCGATAAAGTAACGACTCATTATCATGGTACGCTCATCAACGGAACTGTTTTTGATAGTTCTGTAGAAAGAGGACAACCCGCTACGTTCCCTGTAAATGGAGTTATTGCCGGATGGGTAGAAGCGTTACAACTAATGCCTACCGGTTCGAAATGGCAATTGTATGTTCCTTCCAATCTTGCTTATGGTACACGGGGTGCTTCCGAATTGATTGGTCCGAATGCTACGCTGATTTTCGATGTTGAATTGATTAGTATTCAATAGTAGTATACTACCGACTATATTTTTAAACTTGGAAAAAGTAATTTCAGGAAGTTTTATATAACCAATTCTTTATTATTGAAGGATCTTTTACATACATTATACTTCATAATTGTCATTATGAAGTATAATGTAAACAGTTCAATTGTAAAGAATGGTTGCATTGTTTATAATTGAACTGTTAATAATCTGATTTTTAATAGTATATAATTTTAATGCGCTCATTACTTATTTATTTTCACCCTATTCATAAAAGCATAAAAAAAATAACAGGAAACCGTAATTTCTTCGTTTTATAATCGTCTAAAGAAGTATGAAGCAAGATCAACAACATCGCCAGGAAAGAATATTGAATAGCTTAAAGGAATTAGGGCAAGTAGAACCTTCCCCTTTTTTGTATGCTAAAATTTTACACAGAATAGAAATGAGAAAGAAGAAGGGATATGCTATTTCTGAGAAAGTAGTTTGGAAAACTTCTTTTTCTTTTTGTATTCTTTTGATCGTAAACATTGTCAGCTTATATGTCTTTAATCCTGCAGAAAGCACGATTTCGGAAGAAAGAACTACTACTTCTGCAACAGAGGAAGATAATTTAATCGCTGACAATTATTATTTTACATATTCGGAATAAATTGATAAATGTATGAACACAACAAACAAGATTTTAATTGTAGCACTCGTATCAATGGTAGTTTTAAATATTGGTACACTAGGTTTTATTTATTATAAATCCCAGCACCATAAACGGTTTGTTAAAAGCGAGTGGAGAAATGAGTTTAATAAAGGAGAATTTTTAAGTAAACGCCTTAATTTTACAGAAGAACAAGAAGTAGCTTTTAGAAAATTAAGAAAGGAGCACAAAAAAGAGAAAGATGCAGTAAAAGCTAAAATTGATAGTCTAAGGAAGCAGGAGTTTGAATTATTGAAAAATGATCCTTACGATGCAACAACTGCGAATGTATTGGCCTCTGAAATAGGAGCTAACCAAAAAGAGATAGAATTGTTGATGAGTAAACACTTTCTTGCTGTAAAAGCGTTGTGTACAAAAGAGCAGTTGTCAGATTTTAATGAACTGATAGATCATATAAAGGCTAAGCAAACTGAAGAAAATGGATATGGTCATGCTCGAAATTGGAATCACAAAAGACATGGCGAAGGGAATTACAGAAATCATTGTGGAAAGGGAGAAAGCCAATGTTGTGGTAAAATGGGAAAATGCTCAAGCGAAAGTAATTCTAAAGAGGATGGTGGAAATGATGGTGAGCAAGAGCCACAAGAGAAAAAGTAAAAAATTTGATTTCTTCTATGACAGAATTACCTCGTGAAATCAAGAATGCGTTGAATGAAGAAGAACAATTTCAGGAATTGTATGTTCAGTACAAAAGAAAAGTATTGAATACAGCACTGAATATGGTTCAAAATCTTCAGGATGCAGAAGAAATTATGCAGGATGTTTTTGTAGAGCTTTACTTTAAAATCGATCAGTTTAGAAAAGAGGCCTCTATTAGTACTTGGATATATCGGATTACAATTAATAAGTCTTTAGATGTTATAAAAAAGAAAAAGCGTAAGAAAAGATTTGCATGGCTTACAGGAATTTTTGATCCGGAGTCCGGGAGAGAATTGCACATAATTTCAGATTTTATGCATCCTGGCATTGCCTTAGAAAGACAAGAGCAAATGCGTTTGTTATTTGAATACATTGAAAAATTACCTGACAAACAAAAAAGTGCTCTTATCCTTTCGGTGGTGGAGCAGCTGAGTTATAAAGAAATTAGTGGTATCATGAATGTAAGTGTTTCTTCCGTAGAATCTTTGATATTCAGAGCCAGGCAAAATTTGAAAAAGTGGATTG
>DATHPH010000070.1:0-3211 GCA_035484095.1 Cytophagaceae bacterium
AGTAGAGCAATTAAAAACTCAACTGGACCGCATGAAAGCCAAACTGGAAGAAGCAAAAGCAAAAGAATCTATTCTTTCTGCCAAAATGTCGAGTGCAAAGGCTCAAAAGGAAATTGCCGAACAGTTAGGCGGTTTAAACTATTCCCCTTTGGCAGAATTTAATAAATACGAGAAGAAAATATTAGAAGTAGAGTCTCAGTCGGAAGCGATGACTGAATTGATATCCAACGAAGGAAAGTTGGAAAAAGAATTTGAGGAATTGGAGACAGAACATGCTGTCTACAGTGATTATGAAATCATCAAGAATAAGATTAAAGAAGAGGAAGAACAAAAGAAAATGCTTGAAGAAGAAAAAAAGCATAAAAAAATAAATCAAATTTTGGATAGTCAAGTAGAAAAGAAGGCTTTACCGGAAGATAAGAGAAAGCTGTTGGATGGTTTTTTAAATATTGACCCTCCTAAAGCAGATGAAAATAAGCAGAAAAAAATTGATGACTTCTTTAACGAATAAATAAAATGTCCATTAGTCTAAGCAAAGGCAATTCAGTAAATTTAACAAAAGAAGAACCCACACTTAAAAAAATAATGATTGGTTTAGGATGGGATACAGGCGACAATGTTATTGACTTAGATGCTTGTGCTTTTATGTTGGGAGCCAATGGAAAGATTCCTTCCGACGAGTATTTTGTTTTTTATAATAATCTCAAATCTCCGGATAATTCTATTCAACATACTGGGGATAACAGAACTGGCGAGGGAGAGGGCGACGATGAAATGATTCTGGCCAATCTTGACCTGGTAAACCCAAAGATTACTGAAATTATTATAACAGCCTCTATTCACGATGCAAGAAAAAGAGGGCAACATTTAGGACAACTAAAAAATGCCTTTATTCGTCTCTACGATGTAGATAGTAAAAAGGAGATTCTAAAGTACATTCTTAATGAAAAGCTAGATCATTGTACGGAGATAGAATTTGGTAAATTGCAAAAAGTGAATGAAGAATGGAAGTTTGTTGCGCTGGGCAATGGATCCTCCAAAGGGTTGCAGGGTTTTGTAGACATTTATGCATAATTGTATTTTAACTTTAAAAACTTTCTAAATAATTTAATAACTTCAACATTATGGCAATCAATTTAAAAAAAGGTGGCACTTTTAACCTGACAAAAGAGGAACCTACGCTCACTAAAATAATGATTGGTCTTGGATGGGAAATGACCTCCCAAACATTGGATCTGGACGCATCCGTTTTTATGCTGGGCGCAAACCGAAAACTTCTTACGGAAGAATATTTTGTTTTTTACAATAATTTAAAATCCCCTGACGGTGCTATTCAGCATACTGGAGATAACCGTTCAGGTAAAGGTGACGACGACGATGAAATGATTCTTGCCAATTTAGCGATTGTAAACCCTGAAGTTTCTGAAATTTTGGTGACCGTTACCATCCACGAAGCAAGTAAGCGAGGTCATAATTTTGGACTGTTAAAAGATGCTTACATTCGTATTTACGATGTAGAAACCAAAAGAGAAATTCTACGTTATGATTTAGATGCTGAAAATGCTCCTCATTCCGAAGTGGAATTTGGAAAGTTGCACAAAACGAATAATGAATGGAAATTTGTAGCACTTGGAAATGGTTCCAATAAAGGGCTTCAAGGCTTTATCGATATTTATGCGTAATGGAATAATACCTATAAAATAAGCAAACATGAACCTAGACAAAAAAACAGGGATCAACCTGACCAAGGGGAGTAAAATTTCTTTGGTGAAAGAAAATAAAAAGCTTGAACAAGTTTGTATTGGTCTTGACTGGGGAACAATCAAGAAGAAGGCATTGGGACTTTTTACAACAGAGACCGCTGTAGATCTTGATGCCAGTGTGGCAATGTTTGACGAAACAAACCGAAAAGTAGATGTGGTTTTTTTCAATCGTCTGATGTCTACCGATGGATCTGTGCGCCACAGCGGCGATGATAGAACCGGAGACTCTTCTGCCGATAATACAGATAACGAAATTATTTTTGTAAACCTGCCAAAGGTGCATCCGAAAATTACGACGATAGTATTCTTTTTGAATTCATACAAAGGTCAGGACTTTCAAACAATTCCTTATTCAAAAATTAGAATTTTTGAAGGCAACAAGAAAGAAGTTATTTCAGTTTTTGCTACGTTTAATTTATCGGCCGAACAAGCATTTTCAGGAAAGGTGGCCATGATTATGGGCAAACTTGTGAGGACAAACGATAGTTGGGAGTTTCAAACAATAGGCGAACCAAGCAATACAAAAGATCTTAACGAAACCATCGAAGAAATTAAAACGAAATACTTGTATTAAAAAAGATAAAAGGTTGACAAGTTTGGAGGCCTGTTAATAACTCCCTTCTTTTTTTGTTTTCCTAGTGTTGAAAAATAGAATTTATTTATGGCTATTAATTTAAATAAGGGCGAATCTTACAATTTAACAAAAGAATTTCCGGGTGTGAAAAAGCTCATGATTGGATTGGGTTGGGAGCTTACTACAAAACAAATAGATTTGGATGCTTCCATTTTTATGATTGGCTCTAACGGTAAATTAATAAATAATAATTACCTGATTTATTACAACAATCTTAAATCCCCGGACGGGGCACTTCATCATACCGGTGACAATCAAAATGGGAAAGGCATGAACGATGATGAAGCTATCCTTGTGAATCTGGATGCCATTCATAAAGAAGTTTCTGATTTGGTTATTGTGGTAACGATAAACGAAGCTGAAGAGCACGGTCATACCTTTGGACTTTTAAAAGAGGCGTATGTTCGTATTTACGATGAAGTTTCTAAAAAAGAAATTGTAAAATACGACTTGGATGCTTCCAATGCTTCTAATTCAGATATTGAGTTTGCTCGTCTTCACCGTCAGGGCGAGGATTGGACCTTTACAGCGATTGGAAAAGGCTCCGGGAAAGGGCTCGAAGGATATATGGAGCGATTTAATTAGTCGATCTTAATTAAAATGATATGTTTCGGGATTGATGAGCTGATGATCCTGGGAAACATTGATTGTAAAAGTTTAAAGTCCTAGTTCAATTGGTTCTTCTTTTTATTTTCAAGGATTGATGCTTCCATCTTTTATGAGACCAAAGCCAGTCAGAGGGATGAGCAGCTATGCATTTTTCTAAAATTTCGGAATAGCTTTCGATGACTCCGAATTTCTCAGTATCAAAAGG
>DATHPH010000071.1:0-1646 GCA_035484095.1 Cytophagaceae bacterium
ACGTAACTGTTAATTCGACATACAATATTCAAGAAATAAAAGTACTTGATGTATTGGGAAATGAAGTTATAAATCAAACAGCCAACGGGAATGCTCAAATCAATGTATCAACCCTTCCGAAAGGCTTATACAATTTCGTAATCACAACTGACAAAGGAACTGGAAGTAAAAAAGTGAATGTACAATAGCATGCCTTGTTCATCCATATTTAAATTTATAAGATTAGGTATTATCGTGACGCTACAAGGATTCCTTATTAGCGTTTATCGTTAAATATTCTTACGATCATTTTTTTGAGAGGGTATTGCACAACCTTTTGCTCCGCAACAGCCTGAATTAGTAGCTGCCTGAAACAAAAAGAATACAGCGAGAATCCCGTAAAGCATACTTTGCAATTGAAAGGCCTGTATCAAAATGATAATACCAACAACCAACCGAAGCCAACGCATAAAGTGCCAATGGGTTACTAATACTTGTCTCACTGTTTCCATTTTAGCTGATTTTAGTTTGCAAGCTCACCCAACCTCCGCCGTTGTATACTTCGGTAAATCCATTGGATTTTAAAATACTTTTTGCGGAAGCACTTCTCATGCCTGAAGCACAGCAGGTGATAATCGTTTTATCTTTTTTGAATCTTGACAAGTTGCTTTTCAACGTATCTAATGGAATGTTTATGGAACCTTTGATGTGCCCACCCTGATATTCTCCTTTGGTGCGCACATCAATAATGAGCGCTCCCTGTTTCATAAGCCCGGAGAAATCTACTGGCATTCCTAAGCCAATTATACTTTTTAGAAAATTTATCATCTTATTCGTTGTTTTTCAATTCGTCTTCTACTTCCCTCCATGAACCACCGTTTTCACATTCTACTCCCTTGCTTTTTAGAAAAGTGGTAGCCTGTCCGCTTCTATTGCCACTTGCACAACACAAAATAATTGGTTTTGAATAGGATGTCATTTCATTCAGATGGTCTTTGATTACCTGTAATGGAATGTTTTTTGAATTTTTCACATGTCCTGATTTATATTCTTCGACACTTCTTACGTCTATGATAGTCATCGTTATAAAATTATTTTTTTGTTTTATTTTCAAACATACTAAAGAACAATCCTCCCATTAAAGCACCATATAGTGTACTGCTCAGAGGTTTTGAGGTGATAGCACAATGTCCGCTGGAACAACCAACGTAACGATAATACAGGTATCCTCCTATTGCGCCCAATATAATACCCAAAACTGTTAACCCGTATTTTCGTACCATTTATATTATTTCGACTGTTTTATTGGTAAAAATAATACAATCATTATAAACAACCTCCCAGGTAACAGGCATTATTTTTTTTAGCATGCTACTGACTCCGCAATATTTCTCCTGAGAATCTTGTACTGCATTTAGAGCAGCGTCTTTGGTAAGATCATTTCCTTTGAAAATGTATTCCAGATGAACGGCAATATATTGTATCGGAGCTTCTTTGCTTAACACACCGTTCACTTTAATATCAAAGGAATCGATTTCTTTATTCGCTTTTCTCAAGATGGCGGCCACATCCATTCCTGTGCAACCTGAAAGAGCCGCTAACACAAAAGGCTTAGGAATTGGTCCGCTATCTTCACCACCTACTTTTACCGGAGCATCCATGACAAC
>DATHPH010000072.1:0-8034 GCA_035484095.1 Cytophagaceae bacterium
CTTATCAATTTCAAAAGTCTGGTATGGAAAATGATTATGACATCGATTGTTACTTTTGCTATGTCGGTAGTCATGTATCTAACGTATTGCTTATCTAATCCTTATAAAGGCGAGATGAAAATTACTTCTGATGATTATCAAATTGCATTAAAATTAATCCAACAAGACGAATAAAAGTTTATAAAATGAAACGTATAAAAAAAATGTCCCTTCAACTAATAGGATACTTTTTAGTATTTCTTATCGTTAAGCAATCGTATAAAGCATGAAAGTACTCCTGTTTTCTATTTCACTTACTTTTTCTTTCCTGATGGGAGTGGCGCAAACACCGCTCTATGTGCGGAAAGCCATTGCGGAAGCAAAAGCGCTTGAAAAGGCAAGAGAAGATAGTATTCAGTATCCTATTCGAGGATTTTGGGCAATTGGCGAAGAAGGGTACGGCACTTATAAAAATCTGGAGCTTCTAATTTACGATGCCAATAACCGATTGGTATATAGTGTAACACAATCTCTTCCAACCTCCTCTGTTTTTAAAGATCTGATTGAAAAAATGATTGACAAAAAATACACTGCTTATATGATGAAAAATGGCCATAAAATAACCGAACGGAAAAATTTCGGTTCGTTTTTTATGGATTACTAAAAGGAGACAATTCTTTTTATAGTGTAATCAGGTATCCCTGTTCTTAGTGATTTAATCTTATGAACCCATCAAAGTTTTTCTGCAAAAAAAATCTTTTGTTTCTAGGGATGTTATTTTTCGTTGATTCACTTTTTGGAATCGATTTTATCAGAAGAAAATCAGACAAGCTTGTGATTGGGTCGATGGATTCTGTTGTTTATTTAAGAGGTACTGCGTTCATCGGTAAAATGAAAGAGTATTCTGAAGAAGATTTCAAAACGATTGCAAGTACGGGGATGAATTTGGTAAATGTTCATTTGTCTTATAAAAGCATTGAAACAGAATCCCAAAAGGATACTTTATGGAAATATCTCAACCAGTATTTGAAACTCGCAGCCAAATACAACTTGCGAGTAATCTTTACTTTGAGGGAACCTCCCGGCGGTTTTCAGTGGAAAAAAGAAACGTATGGAAAGTTATGGGAACAGGAAACCTTGCAAAAAGAGCTTCTTACTTTTTGGAAAATAATTTCTTCTAAATACCGAAACGAACCTATCATAGCAGGGTACGATCTTTTATACCTGCCTCATCCAACCGAATCTATTGTTCAATGGGAATTATTAGCAAACAAAATTGTCCAAACAATTCGCGAAAATGATTTAAACCATTTACTGATTATTGAGAATGCAAGGGCAATCCGTTATAACTGGACGGCGAGAAAAGAATATTTAAAAGTGTCGGATGAAAACATCATGTATTCCTTTGAATTTATTTGCCCTGAAGAGTATACAGAACAATTGACCTCATGGGACAAGGCCGATGGAGGAATTTATCCTGATCCTGGAAAGTTCCAAACGATCAATTGTATGTCCACTTTTCCGATCCACCACGATGAACCAACTTTTGCCAAGGACGGTAAATGGTCTTACTATGAGGGAACCCGATTTAAAGTAACCAATCCATGGATAAAAGTGGCTACCCCTTGTTTAAACTCCTGTTATAATCCAGGGAGAGCTCTTTTTTATGGATTTGTGATAAAAGAATTCGGACCGGATGGAGCCTTTGTTCGCAATGTCATGGAAGTTGATTTTTCTGATCAGAATGACTGGCATCTCTGGTCAAAAGTCTCTCCTCCTGTGGGGAAAAGTGAAAGAGGAATGGCAAACGAAACCGTAGCAGAAGGTTATAAAAGAGACATCATCATTTTGTCCGGAACAAATAATATCACCAGAGCAGGAAATCATCATTACAGATTTCCGGTCAAACAAGGCTATTCCTATAGCATCAGCGGCTGGGGTAAGGTAGAAAATGCCACACCACAAAGCCAATGCTATTTTTCATTGACTTTTGAAGGAACAGAAGAACAAGCAGTAGTTCTACCAAGAACCCGTGAATATCTCAAACGAGAATTAGAGCGGATAACGGAATTTGGAAAGAAAAATCTTTACCCTATGTTCGTTTCTCACTATTGGGTTTCCAATGCTTGTTTTATGGAAAAACGGGGAGGAGAGGAGTGGCTGACCGATGTTCTCGTACTGTTTGATGAATCCAATTTGCATTCAAGTTTTTCTTCGTACAAGGGAACGAACGAAGGTTTTACCAATGCACAGGGTGATGAAAAAAATATTATTAATAAAAGTATAGAAAAATCGTTCCGCACTAATTTATTTGGTTCGAAAAAAAGGAAAGTTTTTTTTAAAGTAAATACGACCGGAAACTCTTATAAAATAAAGTTGACAAATATTACCAATCCTAATGATACCTTTATGGTAGCTTCAGACAGAGAAGGAAAATTTGTTGTAAGTCTGCTGGAAGGGAATCGCTACAATGTAGAAATAAATAGTGTAAAAGGGTATATCTTTTACAACGAAACTATTAAAATTTCACCTCAGGATTCGATATCCTACGCAAAGGATTCTTCTACCATTGCACTTACATTAAAGCCTTTGGATTCAGGAACTGTATTCCCATTAAAAAATATCTATTATGAATTTAATGCGCACGAACCTTCCTCGCATTCTTATCCTGAATTAAATCAGCTTTTGCTTTTAATGAAGAACAATCCGGATTTAGTTATTGCCATTGAAGCGCACACCGATGATGTAGGTTCCGATAAATTTAACTTATTACTTTCCGAACAAAGGGCAAATAGTATTCGCACATATTTACTAAAAAAGGGAATTGACGATACGAAAATAAGAATTAAAGCCTGTGGTAAAATGAATCCTTTATATCCCAACAATTCTCAAACGAACAGGGCTAAAAACAGAAGAGTTGAAATTCGGGTAGTTCAACTTTCCAAATAAAATAATTCGATCACCAGCTTAAAAAAGGATAAGGACTATTGAATAAAATGTTATGAAATCAAATGAAAAATAAAGGCTTCGTACAAATATGGTCTATGGCTCTGATGCTGATGGTAAACGTAACGCAGTTTGCATTTGCTTCCGACAGCACCATGACAGGCACTATAATTGATTTCGAAACCAAAGAACCACTTTCCTATACAAACGTCACCGTAATTGGAAAACAAAAAGGAACGATTTCAAACAGCGAGGGGAATTTCGTATTGGATATGGAAGGTATAACATTCACGGATACTGTTGTATTTCAATACATGGGTTATGAAACTGTAAAGATAAAGGTATCAGAATTGCAAAAACGAACAACCGTTTATATGTATCCTGCGACTGTCAAACTGGGAGAGGTACAGGTAATAAGTAGTTCTTTGTCGGCGGAGGAAATAATAAACCATGCCTATAAAAATTTCAAAAAGAACCACGTAATCGCACAGGATAAACAACGAATTTTTTTTCATAAATATGGAAAAACAATTCTCCCTAAGGAAAACAAAATCAATCTTAAGAAAACAAATTTTGTAGGTTTAGACAAAAAAGTGTTTGAAGAATTGCTAAAGAAAATTCCCGATGAAATTATTGAATACCAGGATGCCATTGTAGAGCTTTATACGAGTGAGGCAAATCATAAACTTATTCCAATAAAAGGCATTTCTATGGAAGAAGGTTCACAACAGGAATTGGTAACCGAATTTGAAAAAAAATTAGGAAGTTTTTTTGCGGACATCGATAAAAGTCTTGGAGAAAAAGACATTTACTATAAAGTACGAACAGGAATTTTAAGTCAGAAACTGGGAAATAAAAACGAAGACAAGGCGGAATGGAAAAACAATAACGATAGTCTTTACAACGACTCCTTGCACTATACCATGCAGGTCCAACAGGCAAAAGAGTATTTGCTATCCTTATTGAAAAATTATTCTAACGTAGAAAGTGATAATCTGGAATTTATAAACAGCACCAATAAATATATTTATACCATTGATGACATACAGTCCTACAACGACGAGTCCGTATACAAAATCTCTTTTACTCCAAAGAAAAGAGGCTTATTTGAAGGTGTCGCATATATTTCTACATCCTCTTATGCACTACTTCAATTGGATTTCTCGTATGCTAAGGGAAAGCAAAGTGAAGTCATCAATTTATTTGGAGTTCAGCATGCCACAAATTTTAAAGAAGCCCATGTCATTTATGAAAAGGCTCCGGAAGGGTATTATGTAAAATACATGAATGCTAAAAAATGGGAGTTTTCTGCTCTTGACAGAAATTTTTCAATTACGAAAAAACAAAAACGATTTCTGATCGATAAAGAACTTAGCGAAATTAAACTGGAGACTGAATTATCCGTCAACAATGAAAATTACTGGGAACTGTTAGTTTTAGAAAAGGAAAAAATAACCACACAACAATTTGAAAAAATTAAAGAACCGCTCGTTATCAAATTCAAAAAAGAATACGTCTATTCTCCAAAGATGTGGGAAAACAGAACTGTAATCGTTCCGGCGAAAGAGCTACAAAAATATAAAAGGAATAAGTAAGCTAAAACATCGCTTAAAGAGGCTATGTCTGTTATTGTAACAGACACAGCATAGAATTACTTATCAGAAGACATCAGGTACATACATCTCTTTAGGAATAGGACCTCGAATATAATCGGGATTATGAACTCTGTCAGGCAAAACAACTTCCGTGTGATTGACAGTACTGTAAGGAATTTGGTTCAAAAGGTGTGTGATGCAGTTGATCCTTGCTCTTTTCTTATCATTGGCTTCCACAATCCACCAGGGAGAGGAAGCCGTTGATGTTTTTTCAAGCATATATTCTTTTGCTTTGGTATACATTTCCCATTTTCTTCGAGACTCCAAATCCATAGGAGACAGTTTCCATTGCTTAAGAGGATCATGAATCCGCATCATGAAACGCAAATGCTGTTCATCGTTTGAAATCGAAAACCAGTATTTAATAAGAATAATACCCGAACGAATCAACATGTTTTCAAATTCAGGAACATCGTTGAAAAATTGCTCGTATTGCTCATCGGTGCAAAAACCCATCACTCTTTCCACACCCGCTCTGTTGTACCAGCTTCTGTCGAACAATACGATTTCTCCACCGGCCGGCAAATGCGAAACATACCGTTGAAAATACCATTGCGTGCGCTCACGGTCGTTGGGGGCCGGTAAGGCCGCCACGCGGCATACCCTTGGATTTAGGCGTTGTGTAATGCGTTTTATAGCGCCCCCTTTCCCGGCAGAATCCCTGCCTTCAAAAAGTACTACAACTTTTAGTTTTTGATCCTGAACCCAATCTTGCAGCTTTACCAATTCACCTTGAAGTCTAAGCAACTCCTTGAAATATTTTAACCGTTCTGCTTTTTTCTCATCGCCTAGTTCTTCTTCACTAAAACGACTGTCGTCTATTTCCATCTCAAGCTCTTCGTCAAAACTGTCCATCATTTCTTGATGCACACGGTAGTTTAAATCTGTTTTGTCAATTGTCATATTAGGTCGCTCATTTGAAAATTTCTTTGTAAAGCAATGTATGGCAAAATATGTTTCATAATAAATTTAGCATGTTAATAAATTATGAATAATTGAATCATTTCAATAGTAGAATGTATTTAGACTAAACATGAAGATCTAAAGAATGACTATTTATAGAGTACATTCATCAGAAGAAAATCAAAATTAGACAAAGAATTAGTTGAAAATGAATTTGCCTTTGGTTGCTACTCTTTTATGAAATTCTATTCGCTTAATTTCATTTTTTTTTGTATATTTGAATAGAAGTAAGCGTATAATGAAAAGAATAACCCTTATACTGATGGCAGTGGTATACTTGTTCCTGAGCATAGGAATAAGGGTGAATACGCATTATTGTGGTGATCGGATAAGTTCTATTGATTTCTTTTTTGATGACTCAAAATGTTGTGGCAAGAAAGACATCATGAAATGCTGCAAAGATAAAATTAGCTATTTTAAAATTGACACCAATCAAAATTATGCTCCATCGTTTGCTTTCTCTATATCGCAGCTTTCAGCGGCCTTGGTTCCGGCCATAGATTATTCCAACTTTTATATTTTTTTTAAACAGAAGAAATCGTTACGTGCAGTTTCATTTTACAGCAGCGATAAACCTCCTCGCAAAAATGCTGTTTATATTCTCTATCACTCATTTAGAGTATAATCTTTTTTCTTGCTGACATCTATAATTTCTCCTGTAAACAGGAGAATGTAGGTCATTTCCAATTCTATTTTTGCAAATAGAACAATCGTCTGTTTCAATGAAACAATCTTGTATTGAAAGGTATTGATATGGAATAAATATTCTTAAAAAGGAAGAATATGATCGCTAAACATTTAAAATAACATTAACTATTAAAATAAAAAATTATGAAAAATATCAGAAATATTTTTGCCATTGTGTCCGTATTGTTGATTTCAATTGTCACATACAAAACGCTCGCCAATACGAAAGGCGATGAAACCTCTACGTTCAAAGTTTATGGCAATTGTGAAATGTGTAAAAAGCGTATTGAAACTGCTTTGCTCAAAAACAAGAATATTAAAAAAGCGAACTGGGATGTAACCTCTAAAATGCTTACCGTCATTTATAACAGCAATTTAATAAGTTTAGAGGTCATTCATAAAATAATTTCGGAAGCAGGACACGATACGGAAAAAGTTAAAGCAAGCGATTCTTCTTATAAAAATCTTCCGGGTTGCTGCCATTACGAAAGAAAAAAATAACCTTCACTCTTTGTATAAGCTCCTTCTTGTATTTGAACTAAAAGGAGGTCTTGTTAAGAAACAACATTATGGTAAACAAACTTATTTCTTTGTCCCTGCGAAATCGATTCGTTGTACTGCTTATTGCTACAGGTATTTTTATCTGGGGTATTTTTTCAGTACAAGAAAATCCGATTGATGCTATTCCTGATTTATCCGAGAATCAGGTAATCGTGTTTACTGAATGGATGGGACGCAGTCCTCAGGTAATAGAAGATCAAATAACGTATCCATTGGTTTCAAATCTTCAGGGAATCCCTAAAATTAAAAACGTTCGGGGCACTTCCATGTTTGGGATGAGTTTTGTTTACATTATTTTTGAAGACGAGGTCGATATCTACTGGGCTAGAACAAGAGTATTGGAAAGGCTTAACTATGCTCAACGATTGCTTCCTCAAGGCATTACACCAACGCTTGGACCTGATGGCACAGGCGTTGGACATATATTCTGGTATTACCTTGAGGCAAAAAATATTGACTTGGGTGAGCAAAGGGCTTTACAGGATTGGTATATAAAATTTGGCTTACAAACCGTAAAAGGGGTGAGCGAAGTAGCTTCTTTTGGGGGTTTTCAAAAACAATACCAGATCAATATTGATCCAAATAAGCTGACCTTTTACAACCTTACCTTGATGAATGTTTTGAAAGCGGTAAGGTCAAATAACAATGATGTTGGAGGGAGAAAATTTGAGATGAGTGATATGGGCTACATCGTTCGTGGTCTTGGGTATATAAAAAATATAGAAGATGTAGAGAATATTCCGGTTGGAGTCAACAATACCATTCCGATTCGGATGAAAGATATTGCTTCAGTCCAGATGGGCGGGGATGTTCGTCTGGGAATATTTGATCATAATGGGGAAGGAGAAGTAGTAGGAGGTATTGTAGTGATGCGTTATGGAGAAAATGCTGACAAGGTTATTTCCGATGTAAAGAAAAAGTTAAAAGACATAGAAAAAGGCTTACCGGAAGGTGTAACCATCAAAATTGCCTACGATAGAAGTACACTTATTGAGGAAGCGATTACTTCCATCAAACATACCTTATGGGAAGAAATCTTAACGGTTTCACTCGTGGTAATTATATTTTTGTTCAGTTGGAAAAGTGCTTTTAGTATTATTATTCAAATACCGATTACGATTGCAGCCAGTTTTATTCTATTGAATCTATTTGGCATATCCTCCAATATTATGTCGCTTACAGGAATAGCGCTGGCTATAGGAGTTATTGTAGACAATGGAATCGTCATGGCTGAAAATTGCCA